>JAZFRU010000263.1:0-11163 GCA_036445815.1 Acidobacteriota bacterium
GAAGGCGCTGATCGACTCAGTTCTCCACAAACTACTCTTCGCCACTCCGGGTGTCACAACGGAAGACACAGCTGAAACCCGAACTCAGGAACGGGAAGTCTCCACTTCGAAATAGCGGCTTCGCTCCACTCGCCGCATTTCACGTTCCACGAAGAGCGGCCTCGCTGACGCTCGCCGCGTTTCAAGTTTCAAGTTTCACGAAAGAAAGATTGAAGTCCTGCGCCGAATTTGGAGAGCCGCTACATTGCGCTTGCCATCTGATCGAAAGACGCCCATCTGTGCTGCCCTAGATCTTTGCAGTTTTTAAAACAGTCTGTGCCGCGCCCCCCTGCGGAGGCCTTCACCCTCCGGACTCACGTGGAATCTGGAACGTGGAACCTGGAACGCACCGGTCTTCGACCGGTGCTCCTCTAGCACTTCTCGCCTTTGAGTTTTTTCGCCATCTGCCGGACATGATAGAGATGAATTAACATGTTCTCTCCCTTGATGTCTTCCACTGCAATCGTGCGGCTGGCTTCAAAAAAATAAAGCTGAATCTCTTTCTCGGCTTCAGCCACCTCTTCTTCCAGGTACTGCATTTGCGGCTGGAACAACGACTCCTTGTCATTGGTGTTGAATCGAGGCTTGAAGCGATCCTTATCTTCCAATCCGGTAAACACGTAGCGCAACTGATTCCAGATATCTCCCGAATGGCGTTCGACCTGCTTCAGAGAGTTCTCCCACTGACGAACAGCCGACCGCCGATCTTCACCCGAGGCCAGTTCCAGAAGAGCGGTTCGACTGACCTGGACCTGGTCAAGGTAGGCCCTCAACCCTGCCAGCTTATCCTGAAGTTCAACAAGATAATGATCGATCTGACGATCGATAAAATCCTCGATAAAGGGATCGTTTCTCCAACTCGGTGAATTGTGGAGCGATCGCATGGCAGCGAACTGCTTTCGGAAGTGGGTTCTGAGAATCGAATTCTGACGGGCCGGTGGAATCGCTTCGGCCTCCACCTGTTCCTCCTGTCCACCATAGCTCAGAGACCCAGGACCAGCCACAACAAGATAAATGCAGCAAGCCCCAATCGATACCAGACGAAAGGCCGGTAGGTACGTGTCTGGAGAAATCTTAGAAAGAATCGGATACATAGGTAACCACTACTAAAAGAAAATATAACACCAATAACCATCGGCAGGATAGGGTGTTCTGCCCCACTTCCAGCTTGCCACAGCTCGTAGAGACTTCTGAGAGTCGCGGCCGTTAAAATCGGGGTCCCCAGCAGAAAGGAAAGACGGGCCGCATCCGCTCTGGAAATCCCCAGCAGCAAGGCCGCCGATATTGTCGCCCCGGAACGGCTGACTCCGGGAATGAGGGCCAGGGCCTGCGCCATTCCGACCAGTACTCCGTCCCATACACCTACATCGGACAGTTCCCTTACCTGGGTGCCCCGTCGATCAGCCCACCACAGAATCAGAGCAAAGCCGCTCAAAGTGACCACGACCACGGCCGGTGTTCTCAGATAGGTCACGATCAGTCCCTCCAACAGCCAACCGACCAAAACGGCTGGAAGGGTTCCGATAATCAGGGCACTCAGGAGGCGTGACTGCTGAGTGGATGGCTTAATAAATATCCTTAGAAAATGACGGCTAAGATCCTTCCATTCCTTGATAAAATAAATGATTAACGCCGCCAGAGTTCCTCCATGAACCAGCACGTCAAAGGTCAGACCCAGCGGCTCCCACCCCAACAGCCACGGCAACACCAGAAGATGGGCCGAACTGCTGATGGGAAGAAATTCAGTGGCTCCCTGAAGAAGCCCCAAAAGGGCCGCCTGCCATGATTCCTGCTCCAACATACGGTCTTAATGGTCGAGGTTTAACTCCCCGGAGTCAAGATCTCAATTGCTCAGACGCGTCTCTGGGCCATGCTATACTTCAGCGCTGAAGGGCTTTCCCGATACGGATGCCACCTGTGGCCGAGCAGCTTTTCACCGAAACACCATGCGGGAAGCGATTCTCATTCTTGACTTTGGAGGCCAGTATACCCAGTTGATTGCTCGGAGAGTCCGAGAAGCGGGGGTTTACTCGGAAATTCTTCCTTTTAACAGCAGCTGGGAGACCCTTTGCAAGCACTCCCCCAGCGGATTCATCCTCTCCGGAGGACCTCAATCGGTTTTCGCCGAAGA
This sequence comes from Acidobacteriota bacterium, assembly GCA_036445815.1. GTDB lineage: Bacteria > Acidobacteriota > UBA6911 > RPQK01 > JADFOI01 > JAPYTY01. The sequence goes on from JAZFRU010000263.1 coordinate 2,171, forward strand.
CGCTCCCCATCCTGATTCTCAGGTCTATGATTCCCAAATACCGATTCTGGGAATCTGTTACGGCATGCAGCTGCTGGCCCATCACTTCGGTGGCAGCGTGTCCCCGTCTGACGAGCGGGAATATGGCCGTGCCAAGATCGAAACCACCAGGACGGGCCCACTTTTTGAGTCCCTGCCCCGTGAGTTGGAGGTCTGGATGAGCCATGGGGACCGTATCGAAAGCCTGCCAGAAGGTTTCACCAGCATTGCCGAAAGCGACACAGCCCTGGCGGGGATCGCCTGCCATGATCGAAAGATCTACGGAGTTCAGTTTCATCCTGAAGTAGCACATACCCCCAGAGGACAGATAATCCTGGAGAATTTCATTTTCAAGATCTGCGGGTGCCAGGGAGACTGGAGCATGGCCTCCTTCAAGGAAAGCGCCATTGCCACGATTGCCGATCAGGTGGGTTCTGCGAGTGCCGTCTGTGGTCTCTCCGGAGGTGTTGATTCCACCGTCGCGGCCATCCTGGTTCATAAGGCCATTGGGGATCGACTGACCTGCCTTTTCGTCGACAATGGACTGCTGCGAAAGAATGAATTCCAGGAGGTGCTTGACACTTTCAACCAAACCCTCGATCTGAACGTGATCGGGGTGGATGCAAGCCATGATTTTCTCAAATTGCTGGCTGGAGTCGAGGATCCGGAAGAAAAACGAAAAATCATTGGCCGAGAGTTTATCCGGGTCTTTGAAACCGAGGCCAAAAAACTGGATCAGACGGATTTTCTGATTCAGGGAACGCTCTATCCCGATGTCATCGAATCGATCTCCGTCAAGGGCCCCTCGGCTGTGATCAAGAGCCATCACAACGTAGGAGGTCTGCCCGAAAAAATGAACCTCTCCCTGGTTGAACCGCTTCGAGAGCTGTTCAAAGATGAGGTTCGCGAGGTTGGCCGGGAATTGAAAATCCCCGAGCACCTCATCAACCGGCAACCCTTTCCCGGACCCGGTCTGGCGGTTCGCATTATTGGGGAGATCACTCCCTCCCGGCTGGAGATTTTGCGCGAGGCCGATCAGATCGTGGAGCAGGAGATAAAAGGTGCAGACCTCTATGTCAAAATCTGGCAGTCCTTTGCCATTTTACTTCCGATCAAAACCGTAGGAGTCATGGGAGATGGAAGAACCTACGAAAACGTCATCGCGATTCGGGCCGTCCACAGCCTGGACGGCATGACGGCCGACTGGGTACCTCTCCCCTATGATTTATTGGCACAGATCTCCAATCGAATCGTCAACGAAGTGCATGGGGTGAACCGAGTGGTCTACGACGTCACTTCCAAGCCTCCCGGGACCATCGAATGGGAGTAGAACCCGAACGCCATTCACACCACGAGAAATAGAGCCATGGCAATGATTGTTCAGACAACCTCCGAAGGGCCCCACCTCCGGGAAAGCCCCTCTGAAAACAAAGAACCTAACCAACGAAAGAACGAGACCAATGAGTGAATTCGTCCATCTTCATCTGCACAGTCATTACAGCCTCCTGGATGGCGCCAATCCTCTGGAAGCCGTGGTCCAGAAGGCCGCACAGCAGAAGATGCCGGCCCTGGCTCTGACCGATCACGGCAATCTCTTCGGAGCCGTACAGTTTCACGACATCGCTCTCAAACACGGCGTGAAACCCATCATCGGCTGCGAAGTCTACGTCGCGCGGGACGGTCACAAAACTAAAAATGGTCGTTCCGCCCAGAGCAACCATCTGGTTCTTCTTGCCAAGAACGACACCGGCTACCACAACCTGGTCAAACTGGTGTCGGCGGGCTATCTGGAAGGGTTTTACTATCGTCCTCGCATCGATCTGGAACTGCTCGAACAGCATTCCGAAGGACTGATTGGCCTTTCTGCATGTCTTCAGGGAATCGTTGCCTGGAACATCACACAAGACAAATATTCCGAGGCTCGTAAGGAGGCCGGGAAACTGGCAGAGATCATGGGCCCCGGCAACTTCTACCTGGAACTTCAGGATCACGGGCTGGAAGAACAGACTCAGGTCAATACCCAGGTGCTCAAGATGGCTCGCGAACTGGATCTCCCCCTGGTGGCTTCCAATGACTGTCACTACCTCTCCAAGGCCGACTCTTTTGCACACGATGTGCTGCTGTGCATCCAGACCGGAAAAACCGTCGATGACAAAAATCGACTCCGCTACAGCACGGATCAGTTTTACTTCAAGAGCGCCGAGGAAATGGAAGCGCTCTTCGGGCATGCCCCAAACGCACTCTCCAACACCCTGGAGGTGGCCGAGAAATGCAACTTCGAACTGGGTGAGCACAAGGATATCTTTCCTGAATTCAAAGTTCCGGGAAGTGAGTCCCTGGAGAGCTATTTTGAACAGGTAGTTCGCCAGGGTTTCCAGCAGCGCCGCGAGGTTCTCCAAAAGCTCGAGCAGCAGGGCAAGACGCGGCATACCCTGGACGAGTACGATAAACGGCTTGACCAGGAAATTGAGATCATCAACAAGATGAAGTTCCCCAGCTACTTCCTGATCGTGTGGGATTTCATCCGCTACGCTCGAGAAAATGGGATTTCCGTGGGCCCTGGCCGAGGTTCGGTGACAGGAAGCCTTGTCGCCTATGCCATGCAAATCACCGAGGTGGATCCTCTCCATTACGATCTTCTCTTTGAACGTTTCTTGAATCCTGAGCGGGTCACCCCTCCGGACATCGATATCGACTTCTGCATGCTGCGGCGCAACGAGGTAATCGAATACGTCACGGAGAAGTACGGACGCGAAAATGTCAGTCAGATCATCACGTTCGGTACCATGGCCGCCCGAGGAGCCATTCGCGATGTGGGAAGAAGTCTGAACATCCCCTACGCCGAGGTGGACAAGATTGCCCGACTGGTTCCCCAGACTCCCGACTCTACCTTGAAATCGGCCATGGAACGGGTCAAGGAACTTCAGCAGATAGCAGAATCGGACCCCCGCTATGCCCAGTTGATCGAGACCGCTCAGCAACTGGAAGGCACGGCACGGCATGCTTCAACTCACGCCGCCGGTGTTGTCATCTCTCCTCAACCTCTGGTCGAACTCATCCCGCTATACAAGAGCAATAAGGATGAAATCACGACTCAGTATCCCATGATGGATCTGGAGCGCCTGGGACTCCTGAAAATGGACTTTCTGGCACTCACCACTCTGACGGTCCTGCAACAGGCTCTCTCCCAGATCCGGGCCCAGTTTGGAGTCGATCTGGATTTGGACCAGCTTGATCTCGCGGATGCCAAGACCTTCAAAATTTTCTGTGACGGCAAGACAACCGGTATTTTCCAGTTTGAATCATCTGGAATGCGCGACATCCTGAGAAAACTTCAACCCAACCGTTTTGAGGACCTGATCGCCTTGAACGCCCTTTATCGGCCGGGTCCGATTCAGGGAGGCATGATTGATGACTTCATCGACCGCCGCCACGGCAAAGTTGAAATCGAGAATGTAGTACCCGAAGTCGAAGAGACTCTGCGCGAGACCTACGGAGTCATCGTCTATCAGGAACAGGTCATGCAGATCGCCAGCAAGATGGCTGGGTTCACCCTGGGCGAAGCCGACCTGCTGCGGCGCGCCATGGGCAAGAAAAAGAAATCCGTCATGCAGGCCCAACGCAAACAGTTCCTCTCGGGCAGCAAGGCCCGCAATATCGATGCCGACAAGGCGAAACGAATTTTTAAATTGATGGAGCAATTTGCCGGCTACGGATTTAACAAGGGTCACTCCACGGCCTACGCCCTGCTGGCCTTTCAAACCGCTTACCTGAAGGCTCATTATCCTGTTCAGTTCATGGCCAGCCTGTTGACCAGTGAAATGTCCAACACCGACAAGATCGTCAAGGATCTGGCTGAATGCAAGGAGATGGGCATCCGAGTACTTCCTCCAGATATCAATACCAGTGAACTCGATTTCCTGGCCTCCGGTGAGGACATCCGCTTTGGTCTAGCGGCGATTCGGAATGTCGGAGAATCGGCTATTCGGGCCATTCTGAGTAGTCGAACTGAGATCGGCGACTTCAAGAACTTCTATCAATTTTGCGAAGAAGTCGATCTGCGAGCCGTCAACCGTCGAGGCCTCGAATCGCTCATAAAATCGGGGGCGTTCGATTCTCAGGGCTACCATCGGCACTCTCTCATGGAGGCCCTGGAAGGAGCCGTCGAATATGGACACAAGGCCCAGCAGGACCGCCTGAGTGGACAGGGAAAGCTTTTCATGGCACCCGACGAAGAATCTTCCGAGAACAGTGCCCCAGGCACAGACATCCCTGACAAAGGAGAATGGCCCGATCGCCAGAAATGGTCCTATGAAAAAGAAACCCTTGGATATTACGTGACCGGACATCCCCTGTCGGAGTACACCAAAGAACTGGAAAAGTTTGCCGATGTCAGTGCCAGTGAGATCGGCGAAGAACTCTCTGGGAAGGCCATTTCCATTGGTGGAATCATCACGGGGCTTCGCCAGATGCGCACACGAAAAGGAGCCGCCATGGGCAACTTTCAACTGGAGGACCTCTCCGGCACGGTCTCGGTTCTGGTCTGGCCCAACGCCTGGGAGCAGAATCGCTCGCTGATCGAAAACGATCGCCCGGTACTGATCAAAGGCAAGTGTGAAGTGGATGGCAAGGGGGACGCCAGGGTGTTGTGTTCCGAAATTCTGGATCTGGACTCCCTGTGGAAAAAAGTCATTCACAAAACCCGGATTCGAATACCCCTTCCCTCTTTGGATTCCGAAAAGGTCTCCCAGCTGCACTCTCTTGTGACGGACTTCCCGGGAAACTGCCCCCTGGAATTCGAACTCCTTGAAGAAAAGACCTATCGTATTCGTGTCATTCCCCAGGAAGAACTTCAGATCGATCCGATTCCCTCCTTCGTCGAAGAGGTGGAAAAACTGTTTGGCGAGAATTCGGTAGCCCTGTACACCTAGATGGTTCAAGTTTCACGTTCCCTCAATTTGACCAAAGGGCTCAGGACGAATGTTTGCCCAATCCTCCCCCAAATTTAGGTATAATTCAGTCTTATCTATGGTTGGCAAGGTTAAAGAACTCTCTGAGCTTAAAGACCGCGTGCTGGCGCTTCCTCCCGAAGCGACCGAGGAAATTGCCGAATTGAAACGGCTGATCGCCCAGTTGGAGGAAAGCCCTGGGGAGAAACATGCAACGGCCTGGGATCACGTCCAGATGTCCCGGCATGAGAACCGCCCCTACACGCTGGATTACATAGAACGTATCTTCAGTACTTTTCACCCCATTCACGGTGATCGCAAATACGGAGATGACGCGGCAATGGTGGGGGGCATGGCTCTTTTCCAGGATCAACCGGTGATGGTCATCGGCCAGCAAAAAGGACGAAACACCAAAGAACGTCTTCACCGCAACTACGGTATGGCCAAGCCGGAAGGTTACCGCAAGGCCATTCGACTGATGCGAATCGCTGAAAAGTTCAACCGCCCTATCTTGACCTTTATCGACACTCCGGGGGCTTACCCCGGAATCGGAGCTGAGGCACGCGGCCAGGCCGAAGCCATCGCTTATAATCTCCGTGCCATGGCCGAAATTCAGGTTCCCATTATCGCTACGGTTTTGGGGGAAGGTGGCAGCGGAGGGGCCCTGGCCATTAGTCTGGCAGACCGAATTCTGATGCTGGAAAATTCCATTTACTCAGTCATCTCTCCGGAGAGCTGCTCCGCCATTTTGTGGAAGGACCAGGAACACGCCAAAGAGGCCGCGCATGCTCTACGTTTGACGGCTCCCGATCTGGAGCGCTTCAAGATCATAGACGAGGTAGTGCCGGAGCCTCCGGGAGGTGCCCATACTGATTGGGATGTGGCGGCCACCCGTTTAAAGGAATCGTTGTTCCGCAATTTGAAGGAACTCCAGGCTCAAAGTTGCCAGCAGCGGCTGAGGTGCCGTTTTGAAAAATACCGCCGCATGGGGGATGTCAGCGAATAGCCTGACTCTGGTCAGAATTCATCTCTTCTGCAGCCCCTTCTCGGGTCGATGTCATGATCGGCAGCCTCGATTAATGGCTCACGATGCAAACCGTCCTTTCAACCAATTTCCTGGTAGCGTATCCACCCAATCCAACTTCATAGAACCCCGATGATTACTCCCTCCTTCACCCGTCCAGAAAGAGATCAGATCCGATCCATCTCAAAAAAAGACGAGCCAAGCAACAAGGCCGAGGCGTTCCCCAGGAAATCCGGAGAATGGCCGCTCAATTCTGCTGAGCAGAGGGCTGGAACTTTACTGGAAAAGCCGTATAATGAAGGGCTTCAGCGAGTTAGAGTACGGGCTCTAGGGAAGGACCTCATTCAGGCATCATGAAGATCAAATCAGTTCGTGGCACCCACGATCTGATGCCAGGCGCGACACCACTCTGGCAGCGGATCGAAGCCGCAGCTCACCATATATTCAGACTGTACGGTTACTCGGAAATTCGAACTCCTATTTTCGAGGAGACCGAACTGTTTGCCCGCAGTATCGGGGCAGAAACCGACATCGTTCAAAAGGAAATGTATACCTTTTCCGACAGCAAGGGCAAGGCCTTCAGCCTTCGCCCCGAGGGAACCGCTTCAGTCGTGAGAGCCTATCTCGAACACGGGCTCCATCATGACGGCGGGATCCACAAGCTCTACTATATCGGTCCCATGTTCCGACATGAGCGCCCCCAAAAAGGACGCTACCGACAGTTTCATCAGATCGGTGTCGAAGTCCTCGGTTCTGACCATCCAGCCATCGAAGCCGAAGTCATCCAGATGCTGCAACGGTTGTTCCAGGAATTGGGGATTCAAGGACTCGAACTGCTGGTGAATTCCGTCGGGTGCAGCGACTGTCGTCCCGCCTACGTTCAGTTATTGAGGGAGAAGTTCCAGCTTCAAGCCTCTGACTGGTGCCCTCAGTGTCAGCATCGCGCCGTGGCCAATCCACTCCGGATACTGGACTGCAAGCGGACCGAGTGCCAACCTTTGATTGAACAGATGCCCAGCATTCAGGATCATCTCTGCGAGGAATGCCTCCAGCATTTCTCCCGTTTTCGTAGCTACCTGGACCTTCAACAGGTGGACTATCGGCTGGAGTCGCGTCTGGTTCGGGGATTGGATTATTACCTTCGGACCACCTTCGAAATAGTGAGCGATCGCCTTGGTCCGACTCAAAACGCCGTGGTAGGGGGAGGACGCTACGACGGACTGGCAGAGATCCTGGGCGGCCCTCCCACCCAGGGCTTTGGCTTTGCCCTGGGAATCGAACGACTGGTGACGGTACTGGACGAGAGTCCTGAAGATTCTCTGCCGACTGGACCCGACATTTTTCTGGCCTTCCTGGATGATTCAGCCTTCGAGGAATGTTTGAGCCTGGCTTCGGCGCTTCGTCAAGAAGGGATATACTCCCTTGTCGACTTTCAGGGACGGAGTCTGAAGGCCCAGATGCGGCTGGCAAACCGTCTCAGGAGTCGCTATACCTGTGTGGTGGGAGAAGACGAAATGAGCAGCGGCCAGTTCCCCCTCAAACGAATGCACGACGGCCATCAGGAGATCGTCGGCCGATCAGAAATAGCACAACATGTGAAGAAGGAGTAAACCGCTTCACATTTCATGGCATGGGGTTCGGCAATCGATTGCGTGAAACCTGAAACGTGAAACGTGAAGCCCTTATTAAAACCATGGACCAACAGGGCACCCTGAAACGAACAATTGCTTGCGGACAAGTGACCGAAGAGCACGTGGACCAGACCATCACGGTCATGGGATGGGTGGACCGCCGCCGCGATCTGGGGAGTTTGATTTTTCTGGACCTCCGAGACCGCGAGGGGGTGGTCCAGGTGGTCGCTTGCCCGGAATATCCTGAGGGTTTACAGAAAGCCAAAGACATCCGATCGGAACACGTTCTGGCAGTGACGGGCCCGGTGGTGTGGCGAGATAAGGAGACCGTCAATCCGGAAATCCCCACCGGACGGCTGGAGGTTCGGGCCCAGGAAATCCGTGTCCTGAACCGATCCAAAACACCTCCATTTCCGATTACGACAGCGAGCTCGGCTTCCGAGGAAACCTGCCTGGAATACCGTTTTCTGGATCTTCGCCGGCAACGCCTGCAGAGCAACCTTCGTCTGCGACATCAAGTCACCATGGAGACTCGTAAGCTGCTGGATGAACTCGGTTTTCTTGAGATTGAAACCCCCTTCCTGACCAAGTCCACTCCTGAGGGCGCACGCGATTATCTGGTCCCCAGCCGCCTGCATCCCGGGCACTTCTACGCTCTGCCTCAATCCCCACAGATCTTCAAGCAGCTTCTCATGATCTCTGGATTCGACCGCTACTTTCAGATCGTGCGCTGCTTTCGTGACGAGGACCTACGGGCTGATCGTCAACCGGAGTTTACCCAGATCGACCTTGAACTCTCTTTTCCCCAGATGGAAACGATTTTTGAAATCGTCGAGACCCTGCTGTCCAGAATTTTCAAGCTGCGCGACATCCCCGTTCCCTCTCCTATCTCCCGGCTCACCTATCAAGACGCAATTTCGCGTTATGGAACCGACCGTCCAGACACACGCTTTGACCTGGAGTTGACCGATGTCACCTCCTGTTTCGCCGAGACCCCCTTTGAGGTGTTTCGTCAGATGGTCGAGCAGGGAAAACTGATCAAGGGCATTCGTGTCCCTGGAGGGGGAGCCTATTCGCGCAAGCAACTGGACGACCTCCGCGAACTGGTACGTCGCCTTCATGACAACTCCGACATGAGCTGGTTGAAACGGACCGTTGACGGAGTGAAAAGCTCTCTTCCGAAAGTGGTTCCTGAAACGGAACTGGAACGGGTCAGTCAGACCGCACAACTTGAAGAGGGAGATCTGTTTTTAATGGTGGCCGGAGTTCAAGAGATCGTTCATTCCCTCCTGTCCCAGTTGCGCACCCATGTGGCCAAACAGGAGCAGTTGATACCCGAGAACGCATACAGCTTCGTTTGGATCTATGACT
>JAZFRU010000264.1:0-4486 GCA_036445815.1 Acidobacteriota bacterium
CTCCGACGAAGACAATCAGAAGCAGCGTTAAAAAGACCGCGGCCAGAGGGAAGAAGACCAGCCACCATTTCGTCAAAAGACTCATCCCCTGGCCGATCAATTCACCCCAGCTGGGCGTGGGAGCCGGTAGGCCGAATCCCAGAAAATCCAGAGCCACCAGGACCCCGATGTTACCGACCACCGCGAAAGGGGCAAAGGAAACCACTGGATTGATGGCATTAGGAAGAATGTGTTTGAACATGATGGTCCAGTCCGAAGCCCCCATCGAAATGGCTGCCCCCACATAGTCCTTGGCCTTCTCTCGATAGAACTCTCCCCGGATGTAATAGGTAATGCCCATCCAGCCGAAGGCGGACAGAATCAAGATCAGGAGCCAGAAGGAGGGTTGCATCAGTTGGTTTCTTTCAGGCAGGTAAACAGGAACGACAATAGAACTCACGATCATGATGGTATAGAGAAAGGGCAGGGAGGCCCAGACCTCAATGATCCGCTGTCCCAGCATATCCAGCTTTCCCCCGAAGTATCCGATCAGAGCCCCGATCCCGATCCCGAAGAAAAAGCTGGAAGCCAGGACCAGCAGAGCAAATGTCATCGAGACATTGAAGCCGTAGGCCAGTCGGGCGAAGATATCGCGGGCTCGATCGTCGGTGCCGAACGGGTTGGACAGGGAGGGAGCATGAGGCGGTGCTCCTTCCAGTTCGAACAGGGACTCGTTGGGGCTGTAGGGATATGGGGGAAGCAGCAGCCAGTTACCCTGATCTTCCCGGGCGAACTGCTCCTTCAGTCGACGGTAATCCGGTTCGCCTATCGTCGAGAGGCCGAATTCATCCGGACCGTAAAAATAGATGACCGGGAAGTAGTAGTGCCCGTCGTAGTGGACGACCAGGGGCTTGTTATTGATCAGCACCGGCAAGGCCATTGAAATCAGATAGGCGGTGACGATGATCAGAAACGAGAAATAACCCCGCCTGAGGGTTCGGAACTTGCGCCAGCGCTTTCGGAAAATGGACTCGGGAGGCGGTTGCTGCGTCATATTGTTGGTCGTTGTGTAGGGGCGCACGGCCGTGCGCCCATCCGGAACCACTGATATAGAGTGCAGTCGACCATTTTCTTCTTCCGATGACTCCCTACTTGAAACGTATTCTCGGATCCACCACCACATAAATCATGTCGGAGATGATATTTCCCACCAGCATGAGCAGGCTCGAGATGACCAGGATGCCGAGTGCCACCGGGTAGTCTCTTTGCAGGATCGAGGTATATCCCAGGTAGCCCATCCCGTCGATATTGAAGACCCTCTCGATCAAGAAAGAGCCTGCCAGGATCAAGCTGAAGAAATGTCCCAGTCCGGTGGTAATCGGGATCAGGGAATTGCGCAGGGCGTGAACAAAGATGACCCGCCGTTCGTTCAGGCCCTTGGCAAAGGCGGTGCGCACATAGTCCTGACCCAGGTTTTCCATCAGTGAGTTCTTGGTCAAGATGGTAAGAGTCGCAAAAGAGCCGATCATGTAGCAGAGTACCGGCAGGATCATATGATGAATCTGGGCGGTTATCTTTTGTCCGAAATTGAGGAATTCCCAGTTGTCGGGCCGGAAACCTCCCAGCGGAAAAAAGCCCCAGAAGCTGCCTCCGCCGAACAGAACCAGCAGAGCCGTCCCCAGGGCCCAGCCGGGAATCGAATATCCCAGGAACACGATGAAGCTGCTGGCGACATCAAAACTCGTCCCGTGACGCACTGCCTTGAGAACTCCCAGGGGAATACACACCAGATAGCTCAAGAGAAAACCGGTGAGTCCCAGGAAAATGGAAACGGGAAAGCGGGCCTTGATCACGTCCCATACCGGATCCTGGTAGATGTAGGACCGTCCCAGATCCAGCTGGACCAGATTCCAGAGCCACTGGGTGTAACGAATATGGACGGGCTTGTCGAATCCGTAGTAGCGCCTCATTTCTTCCAGGGCTTCTTCGGGGAGGCCTGTTTCGGTCGTCTGCGTTCCCCCCACTCCACCTTCCTGCATGACCGCCATCTTGTAACTCATGATCTGGCGCTCGATGGGGCCGCCCGGAACGAAGTGCATGATCAGGAAGACAGCCAGCGTGATGCCGATGAAGGTAGGGATGACCAACAGAAATCGGCGGGCAAAATAACTGGTCATTATCTTTCTTGTGGAGAGATCACCTGGTCAAACTCCAGCCAGTAGCCATCATTTGTGTCTCCAACTTCCAGTTGAATGGTTGGATCCTGACGGGCCTCATGAAGCCTCTGGAGCTTATCCGGGTCGAACCACCACAACGAAGGAGGATCGGCATAGTCTCCGATGCGGGTGATCGTTCCCTTCGGTGTTCCAAACTGGTTCCAGTAGACGAAGCGGTGAAAAGGGGCGGTCCACTGGAGAATATAGTGGAATTCATTGGCCAGAATGCCGTCGATCTCACGGATGGCGGCAATGCGATCTTCCAGATTGAACATCCGGTCATAGGAATCACAGATTTCGTCAATCCGGGTGTTCTTGATTCCGGTAATGTTGTTGGTATTGTCGGGGTCAGCCAGGGAGGAGTGAAAGCTGTTTTCCGGATTTGGGTAGAGCAGCCCGCCCCAGCCTGACATGACTAGATCGAACTTTCTTTCCATCATCAGCGCGAACTGGGTTTCGGGCGTCACCAGTCGCAGATTGACGTTGATCCCTATCTTGCGCAAATCTTCCTGGTAAATGGTGAAATATCGTTCAAAACTCTGGCTCTGGTACAGAATCTCCATCTCAAAGGGTTGGCCGTCCTTGACCAGGCGTCCTCTCGAATCTCTTTCCCTCCAACCAGCCTCCTTCAGTAATCCCAGGGCGAGTTCCGGGTCGTAAAGGATCTGTGGATTGTCGGGGGCCTCATAAATGCTGGAGGGGAAGTAGGAGTGCATCAACGTGTACTCGTTGTACATCAGTTTCTCAACCATCTGCTCTCGATTGAAGAGATGGAACAAGGCCTTTCGTACCTTGACATTGTCAAAAGGGGCCCTCCGCGTGTTGAAAGCCAGACCCTGGATGCCATTGGGCGAATGGTTGAAGACTTTGCGTTTTTGAATCAACCCTCGTTGAATACGGTCAAAATCCAGTTCTTCGACCCACCTCTGGGCCTTGACGAGGTAAAAGCTGTCGAGGTCGCCCCTTTTGAGCATTTCGAATTTGAGGTTTTCGTCTCGCACCACTATTTCCTTGATCTGATCAAAGTTATTCAGTCCAACATTACGACGGTGATCGGCGGCCCAGTAGTTGTCGCGTTTCTGGACGGTCACAGAGTTGCCCTTATCGATACCCTCCTCCACGACATGGTAGGGGCCCGTTCCGGGAAGCATTTTGAAGTTGTACTCCTCAAGGTAGGTCGCTCCATCGACGTTTTTCAGAACGTGTGCCGGAAGCACAGACATACCTGAAAAATAGAGAAAGTTTCGCCAGTTCACCTTGAGGCTCTTGACGCTGACCAGGTATTGACTCTCGGCAACGGGTTCTTCGAATTTCCCCCAGGTGAGGCGGGAAAAAGGAGCCTGAAGTCCTTCATCCATATAAAAATTCCAGGTGGCCACGACATCCTCGGCGGTCACGGGCTGACCGTCGGCCCAGCGAGCATTGGGATTGATGCGAAAGCGATAGGTCATTTGATCGCTGGAGATTTGCCAGTGGGTGGCCAGGGCGGGAATGTACTCCAGAGATGTGGGATGCTGTCCCAGCAGGGACTCGTAGGCCATGGCCGCGATCATGAAGTTCAGGGCGGTATTGGATTCGGGGCCGAGGAATCGCAGGGTCCCCGGAAAATTCGCCATGCCCTCTCGGTAAATCCCACCCTTCACGGCCCGGGGGTTTCCGATAAAGTCGAAATCGGTGTTGGTCTCCCAGCCTTCACCAGTGAATCCAGTCCCTCCTGCTTCTGCTGAAACGGTCGGGTCCGCTCCGGCATCCCCACCTGGAAAGACCGGGTAGTCGGTTTTGTCCATGGAGACGGGTTCCTGTGGTGCTTGAAGGTCGGGCATGACGAAAGCGGTCTCGGTCGAGTAACTGCAGAAACCGGCTCCAAGTAAGGTCCCGAGGGCAAATAGAGGCAGTAAATTTTTCATCATCGTGATTCCTTTCCAGGTCAGAAAGACAATTGTAAGGTGTTGTTGATGCGGATGTAAAACCCCTTTGTGGCGTCTCCTGCAGCGGCCGGTCGTTGAGTGGCTTCCCCGTTGCAGCCGGTAGGAAACAGCGAAGTCTCTGTCTATAATGGATCCTGCCCCAGGGAAAACGGAGTTGATCATGAAAACAGTCCTCGCAAAAACAATCCTGGCCATCCTTCTTGTCGTCCTGATCGGTTCCTGCGGACAGCAGCAGACCCTGTTGAGCGTTGCTGCAGGACCGAGTGGAGGGACCTGGCATCCCATTGGCGGAATGATCGGCAATATTGTGAACCGTTATGTGGACGGCGTCCGGGTGAACGTGGAGTCGACCGAGGGCGGAGT
>JAZFRU010000265.1:0-14505 GCA_036445815.1 Acidobacteriota bacterium
GCTTCCGGAGGTCCCTGGGCGACGATGGTTCCGCCGCCTGTTCCTCCCTCTGGCCCCAGATCGATGATCCAGTCGGCACACTTGATCACGTCAAAATTGTGTTCGATGACCAGAACGGTGGCCCCCCGTGCTATGAGGCGATCGAAGGCACGCAGTAACTTTCTGATGTCATCGAAGTGCAGTCCCGTGGTGGGTTCATCAAAAATCAACAAGGGACGTTTGGAGGTAGGTTTTGAGAGAAACGAGGCCAGTTTGATGCGCTGGGCTTCGCCTCCTGATAGAGTCGTGGCAGATTGACCGAGTCGCAGATAACCCAACCCGACTTCATCGAGGACTTTCAGTTTTCGAACCAGCTGAGGGACCGATTTGAAGAAGTCCAGCGACTGGACAACCGTCAGAGCCAGGACTTCAGCGATATTTTTACCCTTGTAGGTGATCTCGAGCACTTTACTCGAGTAACGCGTGCCCTTGCAGTCCTCACACTGTAACTCCACATCTGCCAGGAACTGCATCTCCACAGTCACGATGCCTGAACCGTCGCAGGTCTGGCATCGTCCCCCGGGAATATTGAAAGAGAAATGCCCGGGGGAAAGATTCCGGGCATGAGCTTCGCGAAGGGAAGCGAAGGTCTTTCTCACATGGTCAAAGGCCTTGATATAGGTGACCGGATTTGATCGTGGCGTCCTTCCGATCGGAGACTGATCCACCAAAAGGATCTCACTGAGTTGATCGGCCCCGTCGATGCTCTCAAACTCTCCAACCTTGTCCTTCCACTCCCCTCGTTGTTTCTTCAGTCCTGCATAAAGGCAATCCTGAACCAATGTGGATTTTCCCGACCCGGACACTCCGGTCACACAAACGAGAAGGCCCAAGGGGATTTCAAGCGTCAGATCGCGGAGGTTGTGCTGGTGAGCTCCACTCATCGTCAAAACGTTCCCATTGCCGGAGCGACGGAAGATGGGAGTAGGTATCGTTTGTTTGCCGGAGAGATATCTGCCGGTTAGAGAGTTTCTGTTGCTTTCGAGGGACGATAAGTCTCCAGTATGGATGACCTCTCCCCCCTGCTCACCTGCTCTGGGGCCCATGTCAATAATGTGGTCTGCCGCTTCGATCATCTCCCGTTCGTGCTCCACTACCACGATAGTGTTTCCTAGATCCCGGAGTTCCTTGAGGATTTCGATCAGCCGGGTCTCGTCTCGGGCGTGCAGTCCGATGGAGGGTTCATCCAGGACGTACAGCATGCCTGTGAGAGAGGAGCTAAGGGAAGCCGCCAGATGAATTCGCTGTATCTCGCCGCCGCTGAGGCTCGAAGTCAAGCGATCCAGAGTGAGATACTCCAGGCCCACCTGCATCAAGAACTTCAGACGCTGATGAATCTCACGAAAGATCTTCTCGGCCACACCTTTTTGTCCGGGATTGAGACTGAGTTGGGAGAAGAATGCTTGGATATCACAGATCGGCTGAGCGGTTAGCTTTCCAAGTCTTTCTCCTCCTACATAGACATCTCTCGCTTCTTGGCATAGACGCTCACCCTTGCAGTCCGGACAGAGGGTATAACCGCGGTATCGGCTCGCAAAGATGCGAAGGTGCATCTTGTATTTCTTTCGTTCCAGATAGCGGAAAAATCCCTTGACTCCCGGGAATGAGCCAGTTCCATCCCAGATCTGGCGGCGGACTTCCTGTGGAAGTTCCTCGAAGGGCACATCGAGCGGTATATCTTCCTGGTCGGCATAGGTCTCGAGTTTCTTCTGGAATCGGCGATAACGAGGCTTGGTGAAGGGGTCGATAGGGGCCTGGGCAAGAGTTTTGGTGGGGTCCGGAATGATCAATGCTGGATCCAGAGTGATGGTGTTCCCGAAACCGTGACAGGTGGGACAGGCTCCATAGGGATTGTTGAATGAGAACAGTCGAGGATCTGGCGGTCGGTAAGACAGATCACAATATTGGCACTCGAATCGCTCGGTGAAGCGAAGCGATTCAGGAGGCGATTTCTGATCCTTGGTTTCCAACAGGTGAATCTGCGCCACCCCGTTACCTTCGCGGTAGCAAAGTTCTAGAGAGTCCACCAGTCGGTCCCGTATGTCGGCACGAATCGCCAGACGATCCAGCAAAATGTGACTCTGCTCCAGTTCTTCAAGCGAATTGAACCGATGTTCCGGCAGTTCCCTTACCGAGGGAGATTGGGACTGTTCGGTGAAGACGAAGCGGCGAAAGCCCTGTTTCAGGAGATTGTCCAGAAGAAGCTTTAAAGGGATTTCTTTCTGATTCCCTTCTGAATCTGAATTCAAGTCCAGGCGACTTCCCTTGAAAGGGAAGGTGACATAGAGGCGCGTTTCCTGGGGAAGAGCTAACAGGCGGTCGGCGATCTCATCGATCGTGTTGCGGTGAACCTCTCTGCCGCACTCACGGCAGAGAATCGTTCCCATCCGTGAGTAGAGCAGCCGTAAATAGTCGTGGATTTCTGTGACCGTTCCCACGGTGGACCGGGGATTCCGGGAGACACTTTTCTGGCGGATGGAGACGGCAGGGCTGATCCCGCTGATTTCACGAACTCTGGGCTTGTTAATTCGCTCCAGGAACTGGCGGGCATAGGCTGATAGAGATTCCACGTAGCGCCTTTGGCCCTCAGCGTAGAGCGTGTCAAAGGCCAGGCTGGATTTCCCGGATCCACTGACTCCCGTGACGATGGTGAGTTGATTGATCGGAATCTCGACGTCGATGTTCTTGAGATTGTTTTGCTGAACTCCCTGCAGACGGATAAACCCGTCCATCTGACCCCTTCTAGCCATGGCAAAACCACCAGTCTATCAGTTTTGAAGCTGGAGGGGATGACATGTTGTATAGTGGGTTCGATGAGCAGAATCAAGGCAGTCAAACCCTCCATGGCCGTTCCAGGAGGGACGGTGCGGGTGGAGGTCGAATCGCTGGGAGATCCTTCGAAAGCCCGGGTCGAGGTGGGCGGCCTCAAAGCCGACATGATAGGCGCTTCCTCACGGCATTTAACCGTTAGAATCCCCCAGGGGTGTGGGGACGGACTGGTCTTGAGCGGTGAGGGTGAAGACCAATTTGATTTGAAGGTGGGCCAGGTGCTGACCTCCGAACTGCATTCCGTGGCCAATCCTGTTGTGGACTCGAGCGGGAATGTCTATGTCACCGTGAGTGGAGCGCGGGGAGAGAAGGTCCCCTTCAGTATCTTCGTCAGTTCCGTCGATGGCAAGAAAGATCCCTTTCTTGCCGATGTTATCAATCCCACCGGTTTGGCGATTGGCAAGGACAATTGTCTGTATATCACCAGTCGGCACACCGGCACCGTGTACCGGTCCACTTTCGACAAACAGATCGAGAAGTATGTGGATGGTCTGGGGTTGGCTACAGGCCTCGTGTTCGACTCCCAACAGAATCTCCTGGTGGGAGACCGCGGCGGCAAGATATACAAGATTACCTCCAAACAAGAGATCTCAGTTTTTTGCAACCTGGAACCCAGTGTCTCTGCCTACCACCTGGCCGTTTCCGCCGATGACGTTCTTTTTGTGACCGGTCCTACCTTGGCGACCCAGGACTGTATTTACAGAATCTCTTCAGAAGGTCGGAGTGAGGTCTTCTTCAAGGGTTTCGGGCGTCCGCAGGGATTGGGATTCGACCGGCTGGGGAATTTGCAGGTGGTGGCCTCTTGGAAAGGCCAAAAGGGATTGTATACCTTCACCAATGGAGCTCCTGAACTGACCGTTGCCGGCCCTATGTTGGTGGGTTTCGCCTACAATCACGAGGGGAATCGGCTCTATTTGTCGGACAGTACGAACCTCTACTGCATTGATTTGTAGCTCGTATTTTGCCTGAAACCTCTATTGCATCGTCGTCTTGAGTCTGAGCGAGGGGAAGAGGGCATCGGTCCTGAGTGTGTTGTGCCCGGTCAGGCCATCACTTTCTAACGGCAACCGGGCCATCACCTGAGTCAGAACTCAGGGGGAGACACCGGTTAGATTCGGAAATGCCACAAGAATTCTTTCAAATCCAGGCGCGAGACAAGCGAACCCATGCTCGTCAAGGAGTTCTCACGACCGCTCACGGGAAGATTTCGACACCGGTTTTCATGCCGGTGGGAACCGCCGGTACGGTCAAGGCCATGCCTCATCAGCTTCTGGAGGAACTCGAGACCGCTGTTGTCCTGGCCAATACTTATCACTTGTACCTGCGCCCGGGATCAGAGACGATTCATCGCCAAGGTGGTCTTCACCGGTTCATGTCCTGGAACCGAGCTATCTTGACGGATAGTGGGGGTTACCAGGTCTATAGTCACCAGGCCCGGTGTCGGATCAACGAGGAGGGGGTTGAATTTCGCTCTCATCTAGATGGATCTTCCCATTTTTTCACTCCCGAGAAAGCGATCCAGCTCCAGCATACTTTCGGGGCCGACATCATTATGATGTTCGACGACTGCACGCCCTACCCCGTGAGCGAATCAGAGGCCAGAGAATCAATGCGCCGTTCCATGCGATGGGCCATACGATGTAAGAAAGTCCATCGTGACCAGGAGTCCGCTCTTTTCGGAATCGCTCAAGGGAGCGTCTTTCCTGATTTACGCAGGGAAAGTCTCGATCGTCTCATTGAGATCGATCTTCCTGGGCTGGCGCTGGGTGGGTTTGGGGTAGGGGAGTCGAAGCTCCTGATGTATGAACTCGTTGAGCGGCTCAACGAGTTCATGCCGGAAGAAAAGCCCCGATATCTCATGGGGATTGGAACGCCTCTGGATCTGTTCCACTGTGTCCGTCAGGGGATTGACATGTTTGATTGTGTTCTGCCGACTCGAAATGCCAGAAATGGAATGCTCTTCACGTCTGTGGGGCCGATCCGTATCAAGAACTCCCGCTATCGTGACGATGGGGAACCTCTTGACCCGGACTGCGCGTGTTTTGTATGTCAACGGTACACCCGAAGCTATTTGAGGCATCTCTATATTTCGGGAGAGATTGTTTCCAGCATCCTGAACACCTACCATAACCTTTATTTCTACCTTGACTTGATGCGCCGAATTCGACAGAGTATCGAGCTCAATTCGCTTATGGATTTGGAGGAGAATTTCCGGAATCGCTACACCGAATCCACTGGAGAATCTGTGATATACTGACGCCTTTCTGGGCGAAAATCAGAATCTAAAGGCAGGACGTTCCGAGTGTGTCGCAGGTTGGGTGGGCATAGTTTGAGCCGTGCTTTGACCGGAGCAGGTCCTGGAGGATTTGCCTCAATTCGGAGTCTCGTCTGATGGGGGCTAGGGGGGCATTATGGAGACCGTCATGATTCCATTCATTCTGGCGCAGCAAGGCCCTCCACCACAGGGTGGTTTGGTGCAACTGTTTTTCCCCTTCATTCTGGTGGTGGGAATCTTTTATCTTCTGATCATTCGTCCCATGCGAACGCGTCAGAAAAATCTTGAGAATTTGATTTCCAGCCTGAAAAACGGTGACAAGGTTATTACCACCGGGGGGATCTACGGAACCATCGCGGGTGATAGAGAGAACACTTTTGTACTCAAGGTTGCCGATCAAATGAAGGTGGAGATCGCCAAAAACGCCGTGGCCTCACTGCAAGTTGCGCCGGAGAAAAGCGATTCCTGAGGCTAAATCATGAAGCGGAATCTAAACTACAGGCTCATTCTTATCGTACTGGTGCTGGTCATCAGTATCTATTTGTCTTATCCCCCCTCCGAAAAAATCAATCTCGGGCTGGACCTCAAGGGCGGGATTCACCTGGTCCTGCAAGTCAACACCGAGGATGCCTTCGAAGTGGAAACGAGCCAGAAGCGGGAGACCTTCGAGGCAGATCTCAAAGCGGAGGGTATTGTCTTCACTCGGACCCAAGTGACGGAAGACTTCGGGATCGATATCATCGGAGCGCTGCCGGATCAGGAGGATAAGCTGGAGGTGTACTTGAATCAGTATGCTCCAGCCTGGACCTATCGATCTCGAGACCGAGAAGGCGAATTGGACATGAGAGTGGTGATGAGTTCCGCCGAACGAAAGGCCCTGGCTGACCGCACGGTTAGGGATGCCAGGGAGACCATTCAGAAGCGAGTTGACCAGTATGGAGTTGCCGAACCGACGATTCAGATATACGGAAGTGGGGACGTCCAGGATCAGATTATCGTGGAGCTTCCGGGTGTGGAGGACTTTGATCGAGTGTTGAATCTGATCAAGAGCACGGCCATGCTTGAACTCAAGGTTGTCCATCCGACCGAGGGCGGACCTTTTGTCACCCGTGAAGCGGCAGCGCAGAACTTTGACAATCGACTCCCAGCAGATTATGAAATTATTCCTTATCCGAATTCCAGCCCAGGTCAGACGACCTACCTGGTGGTCCGTAAGGCTCCATCCCTGACCGGCAAGAACCTCAAAACAGCCAATAGAGCACAGGATGATTTTACTGGACGCTCGGAGGTGGCCTTCTTTCTGGATTCAGAGGGCGTCAGATTGTTCACCCGAACCACGGAACAGAATGTCGGCAATCGTTTGGCTGTGGTTCTGGATGACCAGGTCTACTCAGCGCCCCGGATTGATGAGCGGATTGCATCTGAATCGGCGCGTATCACCGGGAATTTCTCTCCGGAGGAAGCTGAAGATCTGGCCCTGGTGTTGCGTTCCGGAGCTCTTCCGGCGTCGATTCAAATTCTGGAGAACCGAATCATAGGACCCTCGCTCGGCTTGGACTCCATCCGGAGAGGGGTGCTGGCTTCTCTGGTTGGTCTGATATTGGTCATTGTCGGAATGTTAGTGGTCTACAAGCTTTCGGGGATCAACGCCATCGTGTGCCTGGGCCTGAATCTCGTGATCTTGATGGCGGTACTGTCGGGTGTGCACGCCACGCTCACCCTGCCCGGCATTGCGGGAATTATCTTGACCATTGGTATGGCGGTCGATGCCAATATCCTGATCTTTGAAAGAATCAAAGAGGAGTTGCGTTTAGGGAAAACGGTGCGAAGTGCAGTGGATGCTGGATTTGAACGCGTCTTTACGACGATTCTGGATACCAATGTCACGACCCTGATCGGAGCGCTGGTTCTGTACCAGGTTGGAACCGGACCGGTACGGGGATTTGCCGTGACCCTGGGCGTGGGGCTGGTAGCCAATATTTTCTCTGCCGTTTTTGTATCCCGAACATTCTTCGCCCTGGCGTTGCAGCGACTGAAAGTGGAAAGGCTTTCCATTTAGGGAACCCCAAGGACCTACTGGGGACTAAGTGCAAAGAGAGAAGGCTCAATAGCGAATATGGACATCGTCAAGAATTCGAAGATCGATTGGCTGGGCTTGAAATGGATTTTCATCGGCATATCACTGGTCCTCATACTGATTGGTGCCGTCTCCATGTTGATCGGGGGGCTGAATCTGGGCGTGGACTTTACCGGCGGCACCCTGGTCTACGTGAAGTTCTCGGATGAGCCTGATCTGGAGCGTATTAGGCAGACATTAGGGGAAGCTGGATTGCAGGCGGAAGAAGTGGTTCGTTTTGACGAAGCTGCTCAGAATGAAGTACAGATCCGCATCGCCCGTGGCCCGGCCGATGAAACTCTGGAGTTGACCCTGGAAAACAACCAGGTCTTCGATGCCTTGCTCCCGGAATACGATCGTGATTACGTGGGCACGGGAAAACTTGACCTGAACCACGTTTCCAAAGCTGATCTGTCGGCCCGCCTGCAGAAAATTGATCCTGACGGCCTGGGAGAAGGGCGTTCGGTCAGTGAGTTTGAGGGCCACTATGACGAAATCAGTGCGAGGATTATCGATTATCGAACCGATCAAAGTGGGATCATTCACCGGTTTTCGGAACTGGATCAATTGGACCTTTCCTCAGGCATAGTGAAGGCTCTGAATGAGGAAGCCTATCCGGGGAGTTTCACGATCATCAGCGTGGAGAGTGTGGGGCCCAAGGTCGGTGAGGAATTGAGCAATCGGGCACGCACGGCTGTCATTATCTCTCTGTTTTTCATGTTGGTCTATATAGCACTTCGCTTTTGGCCCATCTATGGAGTTGCCGCACTGGTAGCTCTGTTCCATGATGTGTTCATCACGCTGGGTGCTCTCTCCGTGACTCAGCGCGAGATATCTCTGACGGTAGTAGCTGCATTGCTGACCCTGGTCGGTTATTCACTCAACGATACCATAGTGGTGTTCGATCGAGTCCGAGAGAACTTGAGACTGATGCGCCGAGAAAATCTGGCGACGATCATCAATACCAGCATTAACCAGACCTTGAATCGGACCATCCTCACTTCTGGGATGACATTCCTGGCTGTAGGCGCTCTGTACTTGTTTGGAGGTCAGGTCCTGAGGGGGTTCGCATTCGCCCTTGTGATCGGCATCATTGTGGGGACCTACTCATCGATTGCGATCGCGAGTCCAATCGTTCTTTGGTGGCAAAATCGCGTGGAGAAAAGGAAAACAACTGCATGAAGAGTGAGGTCCTTAAAGGGGAATCACGTAACCTGATATTTGTGACCAGGTTACGGGAATTGGCCGGAGAAAATTTGTCTTGACTCGGCTAGAGGCCAGTAGTAAGATTGCCCATCTTGAGACAGCAGTTCACCGAACCGCTTCTCGAAAGTCAGGACATTTAGGAAGGGGAATTAATGTTTGAAAACCTGATCGAATCGACAGACGCCGGGACTGGTCGTGGCAGTAAGACGATGCTCATTTCCTTTGTCGTCCATGCGCTCGTCCTTATTACGATGGTCGTGATTCCTCTCTACTACTATGACGCATTGCCGGACCAGGAGTTGTTGACATTTCTCGCTGCTCCACCGCCACCTCCACCGCCACCGCCACCTCCGCCGCCCCCTGCCGCACCTCCTCCACCCGTCCAGAAGGTGCAGGTGGTGAAGTTGGATGCTTCGCAGTTTGTGGCACCCAAGGAGATTCCCGAGGAAATTCCTCCACCCATGGAGGATATCCCTGAGATTTCCAGTGTGGTCCAGACCGGAGGAGGTATCATGGGTGGAGTTCCTGGAGGTGTTGTGGGCAACGTGCTCTCGGCCATTCCCTCTGCTGCTCCTCCTCCTCCTCCTCCTCCGGTAAAGAAGGACCCGATTCGAGTGGGAGGAAATGTTCAATCTTCCAAGCTCATTAACCGAGTGGAGCCCAGATATCCCGAACTGGCCAAGCGTGCCCGCATTCAGGGGATTGTGTTGCTTCAGGTAACAGTGGATGAGTTGGGCAATGTGGCCGAGGTCAAAGTAATTCGGGGACATCCGTTGTTGAACGATGGAGCCGTTGGTGCGGTGAGCCAGTGGAAGTACTCACCAACGCTACTCAATGGAGAACCGGTCCAGGTCATCGCGACGGTGACCGTGAATTTTATTCTTAACTAGCACAGCGGGGTTGTTTTAGACTTCTGCATTTTTTGAATTGGAAAATTCCATAGCTTAGGGAGGCACGTATGAATAGTTTCATGGAAATGTGGGCGCAGATGGGGTACTTGGCGAAGGCCGTTGTGGTCGTCCTTCTCATCATGTCGGTGTGGTCGATTTCGGTCATGATCGAACGCTTTTTAACTTACAGAGCAGCACGCAAACAGTCCAAGGAGTTTGCTCCAGCCGTTTCCGAAGCCTTGAAAACAGGCAACATCGGAGAGGCAATTGAACTGGCTGAACAGCACGAAAAAAGTCATCTGGCCAAGGTCCTGGTGGCGGGTCTCCTGGAGTTCAGGGCTCATGAAAACTCCAGTATGATACCAGGCGAAACGATTGAAGCCTCAAAAAGAGCACTCCAGAGAGCCACGGCGATCCTCATTGAGGAGTTCAAAAGAGGACTGTCAGGATTGGCCACCATCGGTGCCACGGCGCCGTTTGTGGGACTCTTTGGAACCACGGTCGGAATCATCAATGCTTTTCAGGGCATGACGGCAGGAGAAACCACAGGGCTGGCCGCAGTGGCCGGCGGGATTTCCGAGGCTCTTGTGGCGACTGCCATGGGGTTGTTCGTCGCGGTTCCAGCAGTGTGGATGTACAACTATTTCACTTCAAAGATCGAATCCTTTGTAGTGGAAATGGACAACTCTTCTTCTGAATTGGTCGATTACTTCTTGAAACGGAGGGCCGAAAAAAATGTCAATGAGTAGCGGTGGCGCCAAAGGTGGCGTGACCTCTGACATCAACGTCACTCCATTGGCCGACGTCATGTTGGTGCTGCTCATCATTTTCATGTTAACGGTCCCCTTGTTGCAGCAAGGTGTTTACGTCAACAAGGCCGCTGCCAAAAATGCCCAGGAGCAACCTCTGGTGGATGATGAAAACTCAACTGTGGTGACTGTGACCCGTCAGGGGCAAGTCTATATTAACCGCGAGCAGGTTCCCGACGATCAAATCATCGAACAACTAGTCGAGCGAGTGGCCCTGGCGCCCGAGTTGCCTTTATTTATCAAGGGCGATGTGGCGGTTCCCTACGGCCGAGTCGTGGAACTTGTCACCCAAGCTCGTGAATCCGGGGTGGAGCAAATTGGTTTGATGGTGGATCGGGAAAAGGAAGGCGGGAGGTAAGCGACCATGTCAATGTCAACAGGGACCGGTGGTGGTCCTTCATCAGATATCAATATCACCCCATACATAGACATCCTCTTGGTGTTGCTCATTATCTTTATGGTGATTCAACCCACCATTCAGTACGATCTTCAAGCTCGTGTTCCTCAGGAAATGCCTGAAGATCTTCCCGAGGACTTGATCATCAAGTCGGATGCCATTGTTGTTTCGATCGATTCTCAGGGGGTCCTTCAGATTAACCAGGATCCGGTGAACCTGGCCCAACTGGGGACTCGACTGTTTGGCATTTACAGTGCGCGTGCCAACAAGAATATGTTCATCCAGGGAGATGCAGATCTTCCTTTTGGGGATGTGGTCAATGTCATTGACATCGCCAAAGGTGCTGGCGTTGGAGACATTGGTCTCATGACCCCTGACAGTTAACTGGTGGAGGCGGATTTGGAATGAAATTTCCCAGCAGACTCGCAGTGGTTGCGGCCATGTCGTTAGTGACCTTGGTGGCCTCGAATTGTTCGATCATCGATCAGCTTTCCGCCCGTGATCAGCTCAACCGGGGCGTGGGCGCCTATACCAATAAACAATTTGATGAGGCGATCGAGTATTTCGAGGAGTCCATTTCCAAGGATCCTGATCTGGTCCGATCCTATCTCTATATGGCGATAGCCTACCGTGCCCAATATGTCCCTCAGGGGACCAGTCCGGACAATCTCGTTATTGCCGAAAAGTCCATCGACAATTTTACCGAGGTTCTTGACCGGGCCGACCCTGCGACCGAAGAAGGTAAGTTGGATCGTGCGACGGCCATGGCCAATTTGGCTGGTCTTTACAGCGGAATGGGGGACACCGACCAGGCCAAGCAATGGTACAACAACCGATTGAAAGAGGAGCCGGACAATCCTGAACCGATGTACGGCATTGCCACGCTCAACTGGCAGATCGCCTATGACGAGACAGGGATGAATGGAGAAAGCGTCGAATTTCTGGAAGAAGAGCGCGTCGCAGCCATCCATCTGCTGGTGGATGAGGGCGTGGATAATTTGAAGAAAGCCCTGGAGCTTAATCCGGAATATGTAGATGCCATGCAGTACTTGAATCTCCTTTACCGCGAGAAGGCCAAGCTCGAATTGGATGAAGAAGCCAAGCGTCAGTGGGAACGAGAAGCCGATCAACTGGCCCTGGATGCACTTGAACTCAAGCGTAAAATTGAAGCCGAAGAAGAGGAACTACGACGTCAGGTCGGTGGCGCTGAAGAGTAGTTAAAGAGGCAGTAAAAAGTAGGATTTAAAGGAGAGGGCTGAGCCCCTCTCCTTTTTTTTGTGCCTTATCCAGATGCTCTGCCCCATTCCGACATCCCCCCAATCACTAGCCTCTCCCTTTTCAATGGTAAAGTAGGGTCCGATGATTCGATTTGAGGATCTGGAAGACAAAGTCCAACAATACCATCCTGCAGCAGACCTGGAGCTATTGAGAAAAGCGTACGTTTTTTCGGCTCGCGAACATAGGGGACAGATTCGTCAATCTGGCGAGCCTTACCTCTCCCATCCCTTGCAGGTGGCCAATATTCTGGCAGAGATGAAACTCGATGTTGCCTGTGTGAGTGTGGGACTGCTGCACGATGTGGTTGAAGATACCCTGACCACTGTGGATTCCATACGAGAGTATTTCGGGGAGGATATCGCTCATTTAGTGGACGGTGTCACCAAAATAGGGAAGATTCAGTTTTCTTCTCGCGAGGAGAAACAAGCGGAAAACTTTCGCAAGTTACTGCTGGCAATGGTGGACGATATCCGGGTCATTCTGGTCAAACTGGCCGATCGGCTTCACAACCTTCGAACCCTCCAATTTCTGCCGGCCGAGAAGCGGAAGGTTATCGCCCGTGAGACGTTGGATATCTATGTACCCATTGCCCACCGCCTGGGAATGGCTAAAATCCGAGGTGAGATAGAAGATTTGGCCTTCTCCCATCTGGATCCGGTGGCCTTCAACAATATTTCGGCCCAGATTGAAAAGAAGAGTACCAACAGCGAGCAGTTCATTCAGGAAGTCATGCAATTAATGAAGGAGCGCTTTGAACAGGAAGGCATTGAGGCCGAGATGAAAAGCCGCATCAAGCGCAACTATAGTGCTTACCAAAAAATGAAGCGCCAGAAGATCGGGATCGATCAGGTCTACGATTTTATCGCCATTCGCATTGTCATGGAATCTGTGAATGACTGCTACACCATATTAGGAATAGTCAACAACATGTGGAATCCGGTTCCCGGAAGAATCAAGGATTTTATCGCCATGCCCCGACCCAACGGTTACCAGTCGGTTCATACCACGCTGGTGGGGCCAGATGGACGTCCCTTTGAACTGCAGATCCGGACCCGCGAGATGAACAAGGTCGCTGAGCAGGGGATCGCTGCTCATTGGAAATACAAGGAAGGGAAACTGAAGGAGGACAAGGATGACAAGCGCTTCCAGTGGCTGCGACAACTCCTGGAATGGCAGCATGAGGTCAAGGATCCCCACCAGTTTCTGAGTAATCTCCGTATAGACCTTTACCCGGTGGAGGTCTATACCTTTACTCCTCGAGGCGAGGTGATGACGCTCCCTCGGGGTGCGACCCCGGTGGATTTTGCCTATGCGATCCATACCGAAGTTGGCCACAAATGCGTGGGGGCGCGAGTCAACGGACGGATTGTTCCGTTGAAGTATCAACTCAGCAATGGTGAAAAGGTAGAAATCATGACCTCTGAGGAGGCCCAGCCCAATCGGGAATGGTTGAGTTTTGTCAGAACCTCTCGCGCTCGAAGTGCCCTGAGACGTTCAATTAGCCTGAAGAAGCAGGAGAAAGCGGTTGAGCTGGGCAAGAAGTTGCTGGAAAAGAACGCTCGGAGCTACAAGTTGAGTTTGAGAAAATACAAGGACAAATTAGAGGCGCTTGTGGCTGACTTGAACTTCTCTCAGCAAGACGATCTGTTCGCCGCCATTGGTGTGGGTACTCTTTCCCCTCGACAAGTGCTCAGGAGTCTGGATCCGAAGAAAATCGAGGGAACGGTTCGAGACGATGAAGCGTCCAAGTTGACCCGAGTCGTGAATAAGGTTCTGAGACGTTCCGATTCAGCGATTCAAGTCAGTGGGTATGATGATGTTCTGGTCTCTCGGGCCCAGTGTTGCGATCCTATCCGAGGAGAGAAGATCATAGGCTACATGACCTCCGGCCGGGGGGTTTCGGTCCATTCCACAGATTGTCCTAACATCGAGAAGTTCGTGTTAGATCCGGAACGAGTGATCAAGGTGACGTGGACCCTGGATGGGAAAAGATCCATCTATCCCATTCGCTTGTTGGTTTCTACCGAGGATCGAAAGGGTATTTTGGCCGACATCACATCTGCCGTGTCCAGCGTGACCACCAACATTGTGAAAGTGACTGCAGATACTGTCGACAGTCGTTACGGATTGGTCGATATGACCATCGAGATCCGGGACGCCGAACATCTGGATGAGGTGATGAACTGTATCAAGGCCATCCAGGGTGTACAGGATGTCGAGCGATCCACCCAAAGGGAAGGCCAGAAGGGACGGTAACCCCCTGACCGTTGACCGCTTACCGTTCAGAATGGCACTGGAGATGCGGCGAGGATGTGTAGCGGCCGCTCTATGAGCGGCTCTCTTCTGTTTTTATGAAATGCGTTGGTCGAAGACCCGTGCAGGTCATGCGATCGAGGGCTTTTGAACTTTTCCGGCTTTCAGACACTGGGTGCAAACCCGTATGCGACACACCGTGCCCTTGACGACGGCCCGGACACGCTGCAGGTTCGGATTCCAACGACGCTTGGTCAAATTGTGGGCATGAGAGACGTTGTTCCCAAAGCGGGGTCCCTTTCCACAAATATCACAAAACTTCGACATATGGCCTCCAAAGTAATCGGAACGGTGAATTAAAGCATCCTGCCACCTCGTCTGTCAATACCTGTCATGTTGGAACCTGACTCCTG
>JAZFRU010000266.1:0-17686 GCA_036445815.1 Acidobacteriota bacterium
GTTCAAAACGGGATGAGGATGTGATTGCCGCAGCCAATGAACACGGATTGGCCATGGTTCTGACGGGAATTCGACACTTCAAACATTGAAGAGCGCTGGTCTTCGACCAGCGCGTTCCATGTTCCAGGTTCCACGTTCCACGTGGGCGGAGGGTGGGAGGTGCCTCGGTGTGTCCCGACATTTCCGTCCTACGGTATAATCGCTCCATGCTGCTGGTCATTGATATTGGCAACACGAGTATGGGGTTAGGGGTTTTCAACGATCAGGAACTCAAACACTCCTGGAGGGTGGCCACCCGAAAGCATCAGTCTGCTGACGAGTATGCCGTTCTCTATCGAAATCTGTTCCAACTCGAAGGGCTGTCTTTGCAGCAAGTGCAGGGAATAGTGATTTGTTCCGTCGTTCCCCCTCTCAATGAGGTGTTCACCCAGCTGTCGACTCGGTATTTCTCCGTGAAGCCACTGTTCGTTGAACCTGAAACGCAGAATCTGATGCCGGTTCGTTACCACCCGCCCTCGGATGTGGGAGCTGATCGGATAGCCAGTGCCGTGGCGACTTTTGAGATGGTTGGAGGGCCGGCTATTGTGGTGGATTTTGGTACAGCCACCACCTTTGATGCGATATCCAGGACGGGGGAGTACCTGGGTGGTATCATCGCTCCCGGCATCGGAATCTCTGCAGACGCACTTTTCAGCCGGGCTTCCAGGCTCCCCCGAATCGATCTCAAGAAACCTGAACAGTTAATCGGAGAATCCACTGTCTCCAGCATGCAGTCGGGAATCTACTATGGATACGTGGGCCTGGTGGAGGGGATTTTAGCCCGCATGAAAGCGGAGTTAGGGGCGGCCCAGGTGGTGGCCACCGGAGGATTGGCCTCTCTGGTGGCGAGCGATGCCAGGACAATCGACCGCGTTGAGGAAAATTTGATTCTCTACGGTTTAAGGTTGTTTTACAATGATTTAAGTGCTAAAGCATGAGTGATTACTTTAATTATTTTACTGAGGTTGAGGAGTTCTTTACCCGGAAGCGGGGAAAGAATCTTCTGATTTCCCCTATGGACTGGTGCCTGGTTGAACTGTGGCGGGACAGTGGAATTCCGCTTCATGTGGTGCTTCGAGGCATTGAGCGAAGCTTTGACTCTTCGGCCCAGCGTAAAAAGAGCACTCCCAATACCCTTTTTTACTGTCACCAGCCGGTTCTGGAAGCCCATGAGGAATACCAAAACGCCATGGTGGGGGCATCCGAAGCCGGACAATCCGAGGAGGCGTCTTCGGTGTCTGAGGAAGGGGCTCAGCAAGAAGCGGTGCTGGCCTACCTGCAGGATCTGGAAGGTCGAATGGGGAATCACCCGGGAGAGGCCTTCGATAGGGCTGAAAATCGAATTGCCGCTCTCAGAGCGGAAGTGTCGGTGTCCCAGGCCATCAGTTATCAGGAAATCGATCAGGATTTGGCCGAGGTTGGTTCCATGCTGGCATCTGCTCTGCGCGGAGACCTGGATCGGGACAAGGTCAAGCAACTCGCCTCAGAAGTGAAGCAAGAACTGAAAATCTATCGGAAGCGCCTCTCCAAGGAGATGTATCAACGATTGGAGAACAATTATCTGGATCGTCGAATTCTGGCCCTTTACGATCTGCCCGAGTTCAATCTGCTGTCGATCGAGGCTTGCTGACGGTGTGAGAAATGCGGGATCGGGCTGATCGGCTATTCAGTGGGTCAACCCTTCGACTGAAATCTCCCTAAATTTGCTCGTCTCTATCGAGAAATGGGACACTCTCCACTCGATTCCGTCCGTTTCGATCCGGATACTGCCCCATTCAGATGTCGTCAGCGTGGGCACTCCAGCCTCATTTAACCGTTTGAGCGTCTGGGGAGCGGGATGTCCGAATCGATTTTTCCGGCCGGCCGAAATGAGGGCCAGGCGAGGCTTGGTCTTTTCCAGTAAAGCTCTTGAGTTGCTGGTCTTTGCTCCGTGATGGGCGACCTTCAAAACCGTCACAGCCTCCAATTGAGGCAACAGAGATTTTTCCGCGGGATCCTCGATATCACCGGTAAAGAGCATGGTGAAATTTCCATAACTGAGCAGCACGACCAGGGAATTATTGTTGGTGTTCCAGGTCGACCCGACGGCTGGATGCAGAACAACATGCTCGACCCCTGCAATCGAGAAGCGGTCACCGGCCACGAGCCTGCGTCGGGGAACCGCCTCGTTCCGGTCAGTGGCATCATAAAAATACAATTGGTCAATCGGAAACACCTGACCAATAAAATCAAATCCCTGAACGTGATCGGCGTGGGGGTGGGTCAGAAGCACGTAGTCCAAACGACGAGATCTTTCCTCCCACAGGTAGCGGGAAATGAGGCGCTCGCCCACGAAATTGCTGATCTTGCCGGAAAAGTCAGGGAATCCACCTGTGTCGATTAGGGCATCCGTACCGTTGGGATAACGGAGATGAAGACTCTCCCCCTGGCCCACGTCCAACAGGGTGATGCGTAGAGTTCCGCTGGGATGTTCAACGGGGTTGTGAAGTGTCAACCACAGCCAAAGGGGGC
Source organism: Acidobacteriota bacterium (assembly GCA_036445815.1). Classification (GTDB taxonomy): domain Bacteria; phylum Acidobacteriota; class UBA6911; order RPQK01; family JADFOI01; genus JAPYTY01. The sequence goes on from JAZFRU010000266.1 coordinate 2,551, forward strand.
TCAGGAGGGCGGCCGTCGCCTTCCATTTGCCTGAAAGGCAGGTCCAGGCGGAGAGGAAGAGAATCAGGAAGACCGCCACCTCCCAGAAAGTCGGGTGTCGAATGTAGGTGACCCAGGTCCAGTTCCCAAGCGCCTTCATGAGAGCGATCACGAACTCGATGTGCCAATCCAACAGATGGGCCAGGGCAGGCCCGGAAGGCAGCCAAAAGGTGAGAAAGAGTCCCAGGCAGCCGGGAATCAAGAGCATGAAGGCCGGTACCAGGACCAGATTGTCCAGGGCCTGGGTCCAGACCCAACGATTGGTGTAATAAAGACTCAAGGGGAGGGTGACAACCTGGATGAGTACTCCGCACAGCAGGAGTCCCAGAAGGTAGCCGAGCACTGGGCCCAATAGTGGAAGCAGACAACGACATCCAGCACGAGGCACCCAAAGAAGTTTTGCTTCCACCGCAAAGCGAATCCTACGTTGAAATCTCTCGGCCGGACCGAGATTGACAGCGATCCGATTCGTGAATGCCGCCTTGAAGCCCTGCGGCAGAGCCCGGATGTAACGATCCAGGGGAAGTACAAAGAGGCCGATCACGGCCAGTGACGCGTAGGAAAACTGGAAGCCGGCAGAAAACAGTGCTCGGGGAGAGAGAGCCAGGACCGACAAGGCGGCAAGGCCCAGAGTGTTCAGAAACTGTCGGGATAGACCGAAGGTCAGAAGGAAATAGAAGATGCTGGTCATGATTCCGGACCTGATCGTTGGCAGGCTCGCGCCTACCATGATGACGTAGGTCCAGAGACCCATGAAAGTAAGCATTCGCCCGGCCGGTCCCCAATAGCGAAAAAGGCAGTGTAGAAAGAAAACGACAACGGAGACATGAAATCCCGATACAACAAAAAGATGATAAATACCTAAATTGCCAATGAGTTTCTTGTCTGACTCATCGAGAACTCTTCGATCTCCCAGAAATACGGTCAAGATCAATTTCACGTGCTCAGCGTCGAAGTGTTGGTGAATGAAGTTCCGAAAGGCCTCTGTGTAGCCAAACAAGGGTTGCAGGAAACGACCTGCAGCGTGGTGTCCTTGCCGCCTGACCTGGAGGGGGGATTTCAGGCGCATGCGATGAGAAATGCCCTGAGTTAGAGGCAGCTTTCGGAAGTCCGTCACTCCTGGAATCGCATAGAACTGAGGCTCTTCCAGAAAACTGGTGAGAGCGAGAATTTCTCCATAGACCAGGGGAGGTTTGAAGTAGTTCCTGGGTTCCTGAATAGACGACGAGATGTATACGCCCAGACGCCCTGTATAAAGTAGGGGGTGATGCTGCTGTACGATCTGGAACGGTGAAAGTTCCAGGTAGATGTGATCGTCGAGGACCTGAGGGGGACGGGAAATCCAGCCCTCAACATCAACCACTCGGTTTTTGTCGACGGAGAGGTCAGACGATGATACATCCCCCAAAAACCCGATCAGAACCACTGCTCCCAGGGCCATCACAAAGCAGGGATTCAGAAGAGAGAACCTTTTCAAGCGATCAAACATGATCGGTCAGCCACCCCATGCACCCACTCTCTAGGGGATGGCTGCTCATTCGTTGTGCAGGGGTGGCAATGGGATAAACGCCTTGTCAGCCTGGAGCCTTCGGCCCTTCTTTTCGTAAGAGTCCTATTCATGATCAGACTGGAAAGCCCTCAACTGGATTGCGTTGCAGTCGCCTTCAATCAAAGGGTCCTTAACTACAACGTTGCTGCAGGGAAAAAAACGAAGGTTCTTCCCTTAACTGAGGGCGTGAGGCTGGAGGAGGGTTGACGTCAATCGGCTATTTCTGACTGGGGGTAGCTGGACACCCATTCGTACCCTTCCGTGAAGTAGCCATCAGCGACTTCCAGATTCTGAGGTTCTGCTTCCTGATCCAGGGACTGTCCGAATTCGTTCCACAGACGGCCGGAGTCATCTCCGAGTCTGAAAGGGTGCTGGTTCACCAGGTGGTAGGTGTGCCCGGGCAGGAAAGAACCAACGGGCCGTTATCGGTGTTTCTGGAGCAGTTCCACAATGGGTGTGAATTCCCGGGTTCTGGCGATAACCAGCGCGGATGCCCCTTGTCCGTCGACCAGGGACTTATCGGCCCCTGCGTCAAGGAGTGTTTGAACGACTGCAATGTGACCCTGGAGTACCGCACCCATTAAGGCCGTTCCCCCTTCATCATTTCGTTCATCGACCTCGGCACCCGCACTCAACAATATCCGTGCTACCTTTTGACTGCCACCTAAAGCCGCGTGCATCAAGGGTGTTCCTCCACCATTATTTCGGGCGTTCACATCGGCACTGGCTTCCAGCAGAAGTTCGGCGACGTTGTCCCAGCCCGTCAGGGCCGCCGCCATCAATGCCGTCCCGCCTCGATGACTTTTTTGATCCACGGAGGCTCCTGCTGCCAGAAGGATCTGGGCCAGCTCCTGGCGACCTGTCAGTGCTGCCGCCATCAAAGGAGTTTCACCACCTGCGTCCTGTTCGTCGACATCGGCGCCGCTGTCCAACAAGTTCCTTACCGCCTCGGTTTGCCCCGCCTTGGCGGCCTCGATCAGGGCGCCAGGTGGGACCGGGTCGACTGTCTCCGTACAGGAGGTGGCGGCCAGCACTCCAGCCAGTGCCAGTGTGGCCAGTCCGAAAGAGTCGGGGGTGAGGGCTCTCTTGAGTCGATGCTGCATTAGGTGCCGTTTCAGATCAATACCTTGTGGGTCCGAGGATATTGTAAGGCAATTCCATCAGAAGACAAGAGGGCCGTCTCAGGATAAAAGAAGTGGTGGGTGTCAATAACAGGCTTGCATCCGGGGCAAGTCTCTCTATAATGACATCTCTGAAAATCGTGGGCGAAGGCCAACCAAGAGAGAAAAACGGCTTGTGGCTGGCGAGAAGAATAGGGGGGGTATATGAAATTACTCGAATACAAAGGCAAGGAACTCCTGGCCGGGTGTGGCATCCGATCGGCTCCTGGCATCGTGACCGACAACAAATCCTATATCAATCTATCCTTTCACAAGGAGCGCTATAAGGAATTCTTTTACGACCATAAGAAAGTCATCATCAAGGCACAGATTGCCGCCACCCATCGCAAACACAACGGGTACATCATTGAATCGGACAATTACAAGGAATCTCTGAAACTCATCGATTCCCTCTACAACAAGGAATACAATGACCGGCCGATTACAACGCTCCTGATTGAAAAAATGTTGGATGTGGCCGAGGAGTATTATCTCTCCATCCTGTACGACACTCGGGCCAGAAAACCGATGATTCTTCTTTCCCGTCAAGGGGGCATCGACATAGAGAGTTCCGGGAAAGTCGCCCGAATCCATGTCTCACCCATGGAAGGACTCCACGACTACCAGGTGCGTGAACTCGCCAAAGATGCCTGTTTTGAAAGCAATGAGCTTCTGCAATTGACGTCTTTCATTAAAAGAGCCTATCAGTGCTTTGAGCGGTTCGATTGCCGCATGTGCGAAATTAATCCGGTGATTCGGAACTCCAAGGGACTGCTTTTTGCCGGAGATGCCAAGATCACGGTCGATGATAGTGGAGCCTCTCGGCAGGAAATATTCCACGACATTACCGATATAGAGGATGAGAGCCTTTTGAGTGAAAGGGCCCTGGAAGCGCGTAAGATCGACTACCACGATCATCGTGGAGTTGCAGGGAAAACCTTCATTGAACTGGACGGGGATATCGCCGTGCTTGCTTCAGGTGGCGGGGCCTCACTTACCTGTATGGACGCCCTGATCGAAGCCGGGGGGGCGCCCGCCAATTACACCGAGTATAGCGGTAATCCTTCCAGGGAAAAAGTGCGTCAGTTGACTCGGATCACCCTGTCAAAACCGGGCCTGAAGGGATGTCTGGTGGTGGGGGGGACCGCTAATTTTACTGACATCTATGAAACTCTCTCCGGCTTTGTGGACGGACTGCGTGACGCGGGGAATCCCCCCTATCCTGTTGTGATCCGGCGAGCAGGTCCGAGAGACAAGGAAGCCTTTGAGATGTTGGAAAAGGTTGCCCAGTCCGAAGGACTTGATCTGACTTGTTACGGCGAAGAAATGCCGATGACGAAGGCGGCAAGCATCGTGGTAGAGAAAGCTGAGAAATTTAAAAATGAGCATCTTCATTAATCAAGATACAAGAGTTCTGATACAGGGGGTGACCGGTCGAGAAGGCAAGCGCTCCGCCAGAGAAATGCTGGATTACGGTACCCACGTGTCGTGTGGCGTGACCCCTGGAAAGAAGGGGAGGACGGTCGAAGGCCTGCCGGTTTTTGACAGCGTGAAGGAAGCCATGGAATATGACGAGTTCCTGAACGTCAGCGTTCTGTACGTGCCGCCCCTCATGGTTCTGGATGCCGCAATGGAAGCGATGGATGGGGGCATCCGGTCGATCGTGATTGTCACTGAAAATGTCCCCATCAAGGATGCGGCGAAGCTGCTCGAGCAGGGCCGCCGTTGCGGTGCTCGAATTATCGGGCCATCGTCGGTTGGTGTGATTTCTCCAGGGATAGGCAAGCTGGGATCAATCGGAGGTTTTGAACCCGAACGAGCCTATTCCAAGGGCCCCGTCGGCGTCATCTCCAAGAGCGGAGGCATGTGCGCTGAAACATCCTCCTTGTTGACGGCTGCCGGACTGGGTCAAAGCACTGTTGTCGGGATTGGAGGCGACGTTCTTATCGGCACCACTTTTGAAGATGTCATGGAGCTTTTCCAGGAGGATGACACGACCGAGGTGGTTGTTATTTTCGGGGAAGTAGGCGGTGTTTACGAGGAAATTGCGGCGGAGATGATTCGGGAGAAACGTTTCACCAAGCCGACTGTCGCGTTCATTTCAGGTAAGTTTGCCGAGTCCATTTCTCTGGGCCTGGCCCTGGGCCATGCAGGGGCTGTGGTCGAGGAAGGATTCGGTACTGCCGAAGAGAAGATCAGGGCGTTGCGGCAGGCCGGAGCCATTGTGGCCGACTATCACCATCAAATTCCGGAACTCGTGAAGCAGGCACGGAGCAGTCTATGAGATTCAAGACTTCGGTCAGCAAACTCAAGAATGAAGATGTCATCATTCGGGGAGAGTCGCTCTCTTCTCTGATCGAAACGCTTCCTTTTTCGGACGCCATTTTTGTCCTGCTGGTGGGACGAAGGCCCACTGCGAAGGAAGCACCCGTCTTCTCGGCCCTTCTCGTCGCCATCGTGGATCATGGAATGGGAACGACTTCGAGTCTGACGGCCCGATTCGTGATGTCCGGCGGCAACTCATTGAACGCCGCCGTGGGGGGAGGCATCCTGGCTCTTGGGGACTATCATGGAGGCGCCATCGAAAATGCAATGAACCAGCTCAAGAGCCTTCGGCTGGACGGGGACGAACTTGAAGATGTAACAGGGCTATATGTTCAACGGGCACTTCGTCAGAAAGAAACCATTTTTGGCTATGGGCACAAGGTGTACAAGGAAAGAGACCCTCGAACGGTCACCCTGTTGGCCCTGTGTGAGAAAAAAGGCTTCACATCTCCTTATATTGAACTGGCCGAGGGTATCGAATCGGCATTGGAGAAGGAGAAAGGGAGGAAGATTTGCCTCAACATTGATGGTCTCATCGCCGCTATTCTCCTCGAAATGGGCTTTCCTCCCTCTCTCGGAAAAGGAATCTTTATCATCGGGCGAACACCGGGTCTGGTTGCACAGGCGGTTGAGGAGCAGGAGACCGAAAGGCCGGTACGACGACTCGATGAGAGTGAGATTGAGTATCTTCCGGACAGTCAACCCTGACTCTCTCCATTTCAGAGGCTACCGGCTGTTTTGAGTGCCGGGACCTTCTCTCGATCGATCCGACCGCTGTACCGACTCAGAATTTCACGGTTTCCTGTCCTTGACTCCGGACCCGCAGGGTGGCGCTATCCGCGCTTGAGTGAAATCCACAACCACTGAATTATGAGCTAGTTAGGCTGTTCGATGTATAATGCTCCCTGATGAATGGGGCACAGCTTCTGGTGGAACAGTTGATAGCGGAAGGCGTGGACACGATCTTCGCCTTGCCCGGTGTTCAGATCATGGGGATTTTCGATGCTCTTTATGATGTTCAGGACCGTATTCGTGTGGTCCAGACGCGTCATGAGCAGGCCACCACCTATATGGCTTACGGATATGCCAAGGCGACCGGGCGAGCAGGTGTTGCATTGGTAGTGCCGGGACCCGGGGCTCTCAATGCCGCTGCAGGATTGGGCACGGCATACGCAGGATCCGCTCCAGTGCTCCTTATTTCAGGACAGATCTCCAGCGATGCCCTGGGTCAAGGCCAGGGACAACTGCATGAGGTCGACGATCAGCTGGATGTCTTCAGGCCTCTCACCAAGTGGAATCATCGAGTGAAAAGCACCGAGGAGATCTCCGAAGCCGTTCATGAAGGGATGCGTCAAATCAAGACGGGGCGGCCGAGACCGGTGGAACTCGAGTTTCCCTCCGACCTCCTGGCTGGAGAATGCCAGGGGAGTACCTTTGAATCGATAGAGTATCCCGCCAAGACAGGGCACGAAGCGGATGTGGAAGCAGCTGCGAAGCTGCTGGGAGGCGCAAGCAATCCGGTGATTATTGCCGGCGGAGGAACGGTTATCGCCGGAGCCTCCAAGGAATTACTGGAACTGGCGACCCTGATTGAGGCCCCTGTCATGACGACTCAACAAGGGAAGGGGATAGTACCGGAAGAACACCCTCTTTCAGTGGGAGTGAACTACGCCATGGTCGGACCGGCCCAGGCGGTGATTCCCGAGTGCGATGTGATTCTGGCGGTGGGAACTCGTTTTCTCTTTCGCAACCTCCGCCTTCGAGAAGATCAAAAGGTCATTCAAATCGATGTGGATTCCCAGGTGCTGGGCCGGAATTATCCGACCGAGATTGCGATTGAAGCCGACGCTCGGGAGACGTTGGCCCAGCTGATCGAACACCTCCGAGATCACGCCTCGTCCCACTCCGGCCGAGGAGAAGCCATCGAAAGCTACAGGCGGACCTTCCGGGAGCAACTTCATGAACTGGCGCCGGAGCAAGTGAAGATCATCGAGACACTCCGGGAGGCCCTGGCAGATGATGCCATCGTGGTCAGCGGCATCACCAATATCGGGTCCTGGAGTCATTTCGCTTATTCCGTGCGTCAGCCGCGTACCTATATCACTTCATCGTACTTTGGAACGCTTGGCTACGCCTTTCCCACTGCACTGGGAGCCCAGGCGGCTTTCCCGGATCGGCAAGTGGTGGCCATCTGTGGCGATGGGGGTTTTCTTTATGCGGCTCAGGAGTTGGCTACGGCGCTGAAATACGGCCTGAATGTGGTGATCCTGGTGTTCAATAACGATTCCTACGGTGCCTCTGAATGGCACCAGACCCATGATTTCCAGGGGCGTTATATTGGAACGGACTTGTACAATCCTGACTTCGTCCAGTTGGCGGAATCTTTCGGGGCCATCGGCCTGCGGACCACACCGGAAGCACTGGATGTCGCGCTCCGTGAAGCCCTGGCAGCAGAAAAACCAGTCGTCCTGGAAATGGCACTACCCAACAGGATGCCGCCCTTTCACCTGATAGACCTCGACAGTCCAGCACAGGAAGGAATTTAACCCCACCCCGGGGAAGGGCTAAAACGGGGGCCGCTCGAGCCGAACGGCCCCTGAAACGTCCTAGCCTTCGTTGGGAAAGTCCATGTCAGCCAGATAGGCTGTCACCGCCGTCCAGTGCGCATCCATGGCCTGGGGCTCCTCCCAGTCGGTGAGCGGCGGGTGGGAAGCTGCGGCGACCGGCGTCGCTCTCAGGTTGGAGATTTTTCTTTCAGTAACCCAGGGTAGGGCAGCCAGCGAACCTGTTGGCAATACGAGCTTCCAGTTGTGGGTGTTGGGTTTTCTCTCTGTTCTCATTTGTGTGCCTCCGTCAAAATTCATCCGCTTAATCTAGTTAAACTGCCCAAATTATGTCCGACAGTAAGGCATACTCCAAAAAGTGTCGGACATTGATATATTTCTGTAGATAGTGATATAATGACCGACAGAACTGGAATCAATGGTGGGCTATGCGGATCAGGAAACCGGCCGGGGAAGGCAATCGATGATGTCCAAGAAAGAGCACGCGGCTATACCGCCTTACATCTCCTACCGGACCTTCAGCAACTTTCTCAGTGAACTGCGTGCCAGAGGTCTGCCCTCCAGGATTGATCGCAGCGTCATGGCCCATAAATCAGGCACCATCCAGTCGCAACTCCTGCTGGCCCTGAATTACTTGGGCTTGTTGCGGGGAGCTGGCCAACCTACGGACCAATTGAAACAGTTGATCGAAAGCCAGGACCGGCAGCGACAAGAGGTTTTAAGGGGAATTCTCAAGAACTCCTATGGATTCGTCTTTAACAGCGATATCGGTCTTCAAACCGCCACCTCAGATCAAGCCGAGGAGCTCTTTCAGAAGACTGGAGCTTCCGGAGAGACCGTCCGGCGCTGTATTGCCTTCTTTCTGGCGTCTGCCAAAGACAGCGGAATTCCCATCTCTGACTACATCAAACCGCACAAGAGGAAGCGATCATCGGTCAAGAAATCTCGGATGAGTTCCCCTCGAAACACGGAATTGACCGCTGTAGTGGAGGATCTGGGCCTCAAGGGAAATCTCAAGAAGGTGAACCTAAACAGTGGTGGCAGCTTGAAGCTGGAGCTGTCCGTGGATATGTTCCAACTGGACGACCGGGACCGGGAGTTTGTCTTCGGCCTGGTGGATCGCGTCAAGCAGTACGAAAAGGAAGAGTAACCTTGGGCTAAACGGCTGGAATCAAGGCAAGAAAACGAATCAGATGAATCTATTTAAATATCTATAAATAAACACGTTTTGTTTTATGGGCGCCAGTGATAGCGCTTTCGATGGTTAATTCTTCCCACCGTCTCGGTACAGAGGACCTGGATGGCACGATAAACATTCTGAGAGACGGGAGGTGGGCGAAAGGTCAAGAGATACTGGTTTTGCAGCTCCTGGGCTACTTCCATGTAGCTCTCTCTCAGGTCCTCTAATCTTTCAGGAAAAAAGATCCTTCCACCGGTGATTTCAGCCAGATGGGACAGCGATGCCTCTTTTTCCTGGAAATAGGTGCCCACATAGTTCTGTTCCTCTCTCAGGACGTTCTGCATCACCTGATTGACGAATCCTACCCGGTCGCTTTCTTCAATTTTCGGACGTACCAGGCGGGTTCGGCTGACAATATACAGCGAGATGTCGGATTTGAGCAGGAGCTCGAGAACGGTGTCAAAACGTGAGAGACTCTGGTTGTCCAGGCCGTCAGTGAGCAAAATAATGACTTTTTTCCCGGAGACCTGGGTCAGAGGGTCAAGGACGCTCCATTCCAGTGCATCGTAAAGTGCGGTGCGATAACCCCGCCGCAGTTTCTTGAGGGCACGGCGCAGTGAGTTCTTATCATTTGTCCAGGGCTGCAGTACCGTCAGACCGTCGGAAAACGAGACCACGGCCAATTGATCTTCCGGATGGAAGGATTGGGCAAACCGATAGGCCGTCTTCTGAATTTCCTTCACTTCTTCCCGAAGGCTGGCGCTCACATCCAACAACAGCAGCACGTGCAAGGGAGTTCGATCCAGAAGGAAGTTTTCAATGGGACGAGGTTCATTCTCATCCAGCAGGACAAATTGGTGGCGAGTCAAACCGGAAATCATCCGTCCCTGCTGGTCGAAAACAGTAACGGGAACCGTGACCAGGTCAGCTTTGACCGTGAATGAAGAAGGATCTTCAGCGATAAGCAAGGGGCTAACGAGCAGACAGAGAATCAGAATCAGCATCGCCCTTTTATTATACTCGTGCTTACCAGGCGGAGCCTCATTCTGGATCAGGTGGCGGTGTCTTCATCCGGTGACCAGCGGAGAACGGGATGCCGGGCGGCCTGGACTTCATCCAGGCGGGTCAATTTGGCCCCGGTCGGGGCACCGGTGACCTTCTCGGAATCTTCCAAGGATTCCTGACTGATGGCAATCATGGCATCGACAAAAGAGTCCAGTTCCTCCTTGCTGTAGCTTTCGGTGGGTTCGATCATCAGAGCGCCTCGAACGATCAAGGGAAAGTAAATCGTGGGTGGGTGGAAACCGTAGTCGATCAAACGTTTAGCGATATCCAGGGTAGTGACACCTCGTTTGTTCTGAAGGGCGTCGCTGAAGACGACTTCGTGAAGGGTCGGCGTTGAATACGGCAGGTGAAAGTGGTCTTCCAGACGGCTACGGATGTAATTGGCGTTGAGGACCGCCACTTCACTGAGTTCCTTGAGCCCCTCACCGCCACAGGTGAGGATATAGCAGAGAGCGCGAACGACCATTCCGAAATTCCCGTAAAACGCATGAAGGCGGCCAATACTGTGCGATTCATCGGAACTGAGGCGGTAGGCATCACCCACCTGGTTAACGTTAGGCGTTGGCAGGTAGGGAACAAGGATTTCCTTGCAGGCCACGGGGCCGCTGCCGGGGCCGCCACCTCCATGGGGCGTGGAGAAGGTCTTGTGGAGATTCAGGTGCAAAACATCGATACCCATGTCACCGGGTCGCGCATATCCCATGAGGGCGTTGAAGTTGGCACCATCCATGTAGATGAGGCCCCCACGGTCGTGAACAATCTGGCTGATTTCCTCGATGTGGCTTTCAAAAATCCCCATGGTGTTGGGGTTGGTCAGCATCAGGCAGGCGACATCTTTGGTCATCTTTTCTGCCAGCACCTGCACGTCAATACGGCCCTCGCCGTCCGAAGGAATGGAGATCACCTCATACCCGGCCATGAGGGCGCTGGCGGGATTGGTTCCATGGGCAGAGTCCGGGATCAGGACATACCGGCGAGGACGCCCCTGTTGGACGTGGTAGGCCCGGACCATCAATATCCCGGCAAGTTCTCCCTGGGCTCCTCCGCAGGGCTGAAGGCACACACCATCCATACCGGTGAGTTGTTCGAGAAATTCCTGAAGCCGAAATAGAATTTCCAGGTTTCCCTGGCACAATTCTTCATCCAGAAGTGGGTGGGTGAGGGCGATTCCGGGAAGTCGCGCAACTCGTTCGTTGAGTTTGGGATTGTATTTCATGGTACAGGAACCCAAAGGATACATTCCCAGGTCCACATGGTAATTCCAGGTGGACATTCGCGTGTAATGGCTGATCAACTCGACTTCGCTGACCTCTGGAAATCCACTGACCTCACTGCGAACATCATCCGGATCCAGGATTTCCTCGATCGGTGTGTCTTCCACATCGAGCCCTGGAAGGGAATAGGCTGATTTGCCTGGCGAGGATTTCTGGAAGATAAGGGATTCTTCCAGACCGAAATTCGTGAAGGTTCGTCTCATGACGCCACCTCGACACGGGTCAGGATTTCCGCCAGGCGCTGAATCTTTTTAGGATCGTTCTGCTCCGTGACACACAACAGCATTTGATCGGAGCGATCCGGGAAATATCGTCCCAGGGGAAGTCCGCCGACAATACCTTCGGTAAGCAGTTGGCGGTTAATTTCGGTGGGATCCCGATCACACCGGACCACCATTTCATTGAATGTGTTGCCGGAAAAGACCAGCCTATCGCCCAGCTGCTTCCGCAGGTAAAAGGCCTTTTTCAGATTCTGTTCTGCCAGCTCTCGAATACCCTGTTTTCCCAGTGTTGATAAAAAGACGGCACACATCAGGGCACACAGGCCTTGATTGGTACAGATATTGGAGGTGGCCTTTTCTCGTCGAATATGCTGTTCCCTGGTGGCCAGGGTGAGAACGAATCCTCGCTGCCCCTGACTGTCCACCGTCTGGCCGACCACACGGCCCGGCATCTGGCGTTTGTACCGATCTCGGGTTGCAAAGAATCCTAGATTCGGTCCCCCGAAACCCACCGGAATGCCAAATGATTGCCCCTCGCCCACCACGATGTCGGCATCCAACTCACCCGGGGGTTTGAGAAGGCCCATGGAGATGGCTTCGGTCACGACCACGATCGACAAGGCTCCGGCCCTCCGGCACAGGCGTGTGACTTCACGGATCTCTTCAATCACGCCGAAAAAATTTGGAGACTGAACCACGACTGCGGCACAATCGTCCTTCAGGGTTTTCTCCAGATGATCCAGGTCCACCCTCCCTGCATCCATGAGGTGCAGGTCGCTCAATTGCACATCCAGGTTGGCCACATAGGTTTCCATGACCTTTCGGTAGTTCGGATGCAAGGATTCCGGCACCACAAGCCTCGACCTCTTGGTGAGCCGAACCGCCATCAGGACGGCCTCGGCCAGAGCACTGCTTCCGTCATAAAGACTGGCGTTGGCCACCTCCATGTCGGTGAGTTGACAGATCAAGGTTTGAAATTCGAAGATGGCTTGAAGTGTGCCTTGACTGAGTTCGGGCTGGTACGGGGTGTAGCAAGTATAAAATTCGGCTCGAGAGATAACGGAATCGATGATGGTGGGGATGAAGTGATTGTAAGTCCCTGCTCCCAGGAATGAATCAAACCGGTCGGTGGAGACATTTTTCTCGGCCAGACCCTGGAAGTACTTGAGGACTTCTATTTCCGAAGCCGGTTGTGGGATGTTGAGCGGGGAGGTCAGGCGGACACTCTTGGGAATCGTGTCAAACAACTCTTCGACACGATCGACACCCGTTACCTCCAGCATGCGTTTCTTTTCTTCGGGTGTGATCGAGAGATAACGCATCGACTAGCCCCTAGCCCGTAGCATGCATAAATTCACTGCTGTATCGCGCCCGCCTTCATCTGAGCGAAGCGAAGAATCATCCGTCCTGACAGTGTTGCGCTTCCCTCGACCCTCTCGACCTGGTTCCAGTACGTTTGCGTCAATCGAACTCGCTTGCCGCCTGGTCAGGCCGGCGCTTTCCGCGCTTCGTGACAAGGACCTATGCATCATCCGGGCTTGATTCCTCCTGGGTATACTTCAAATACTCTTCCGGGGACATCAAGTTATCCATTTGAGAGGCATCCTCCAGGCGGAGACGGATCATCCATCCCTCTCCGTAAGGGTCTTCGTTAACCTTGTCCGGAGCATCCAGCAGGGACTCATTCACTTCCGTGACCTCGCCTCCTACAGGAGTGAAGGCCTCTGATACCGCCTTGACCGATTCCAGAGAGCCAAAGGCATCCTGGGCTGAGAGGGAGTGGCCAACTTCGGGAAGTTCCACAAAAACCACATCGCCCAGTTCCTTCTGCGCAAAGTCGGAGACACCTATGGTGACCACCTCACCCTCTCTGGAGAGCCACTCATGTTCTTTCGAATATAAGAGATTTTCAGGTATGTTCATTTTCACCTCATTTGATGTTGGCGCGGGAGTGTTTTTACCCCAAGTGACCAGGGGAATCAACCCGTGGAAAAGTTTTCTTGTAGAAGGGTGTAGGGACGACCTTGGCCTTCAGGTGCCTTCCCCTGACTTCGACTTCCAACGGCTGATCGACCGCGGTGTATTGGACTGGAAGATAGGTCAACCCAACGTGCTTCTTGAGGGAAGGAGAGGGGCTTCCGCTGGTCACCTCTGAAATCTGTTTTCCATCGACCCAAACGGGATAATGATCCCGGGCGATGCCTCGATCGACCATCTCGAATCCAACCAATCTACGATCAGGCCCCTTCTCCCTGAGACGTTGTAAATTCTCCTTTCCTATGAAATCACCCTTTTCCAGTTTGACGATCCAGCCCAGGTTCGCCTGCCAGGGATTGGTCGTCTGATCGATCTCATGTCCGTACAGGGAGTAGGCCATTTCCAATCGCAAGGTGTTTCGAGCCGCCAGCCCTGCCGGAGTGATCTGCTGGGGCCTTCCCACGGTGAGAAGACTGTCCCATATGGCCGGAGCGTTCTCCGGAGGAAGGTAGAGTTCAAACCCATCTTCTCCCGTGTAGCCGGTTCTGGAAATGAGGCTGTCGACCCCGTCGACGTCTCCACGGGTGAACCAATAGGATCGAAGAGAGGAAAGATCAATCTCGGTGAGCTGCTGCAGGACTGCTTCTGCCTGGGGTCCCTGGAGAGCCAACTGAGCATAGGCGTCACCCCGGTCGAGAATGTCGACCTGGCCTTCCTGGTGTTGAGAAATCCACTGGAAATCCTTTTCTCTGTTGGCCGCATTGACGCAGAGCAACAGATGTTCAGAATGGAACCGGTAAAGAACGATGTCGTCGACAAAGGTCCCCTCAGGATAAAGGATGGCTGAATACTGGGCTTGTCCATCCTGGAGGCTCTGGACATCGTTGCTGGTGACCTTCTGGGCCATGGAGAGGGCATCTTTTCCCCGGATCTCGATCTCACCCATATGGCTGACGTCAAAAATTCCCACCGTTGATCTGACCGCCAGATGTTCACGCAAGGTACTGCCGTAATGGACAGGCATTTCCCAACCTGCAAAGTCGACCATGCGGCCGCCCAATCGTTGGTGGGTGGCGTTTAATGATGTTCTTTTCAAGGTCATGACAAGTCACTGATAGTTGAAGGTTTTAGCGGGATGTCCTGCGATAGAAAAGCCTGTTATATTAGTACCCAACGTGAAGGTAGCAGGGGAATATAGCTGATGAAAAGGCTCACCAAGCCCACCCCCATCATCGCCGCCATCACATTACTGCTACTGGTGAACTCGGCAAAAAGTCAAACGCTGGAAGGTTTTCGCCACTATTTTTTTCTCTCCGATCAAAGAATTGTTACCGTTGAGTTGCTCACCCCACAAAAAGCAATTCTAAACTATATAAATCTTGGTGACACCTACGAGTTTCTCGAAGCCCCGAGCTTGTTGATTCTGGATGCAACGGGAAAGTCCTATCATGGCCATGTTCTGGAAATGGAGGATCCGACAGATCCCAGCCAACGCTTCAAGGTTTCTGAAATCATTCAGCCTCGTGTTTACGTGGGCTACAACATCCTGGGGAACTATCGTCTCCAGGGCCCCACAGAGAAGGTCTATTTCAAGGTGGGAAGCCGGATCCTGGAACTGGAGGCGGTTTTCGAGCGTGATTTTGACTTTATCGCATCCCGGGTTGGAGAACTGAATTTCGCGATAGAAGATGGAAAGGAAATGGTCCTGCGAGCCGGTTTTCGTGAAGGGCATGGCATCATCCACAGAACTGATACTGACGAGGCGGCCGAAATCGAGGCCCA
>JAZFRU010000267.1:0-4154 GCA_036445815.1 Acidobacteriota bacterium
TCTTTAATTGATCGCACTCGGTTCAATCCAGGCCACACACATTTCGGCTCGTTTGGGTAGATCTTGATTCGAATTCGAATTTCAGGGAAAGAGCCACCCACCGGGCAGAGGGTCTACAAAATTTAGACGCTTAATAGTGGCAGGAATTAAAACCCACACCGGGGCCTCTCATGAAGGACGTGGAAGTAGGAATGGGAGTTCTAACCGGCAAAGGAGTTACCGAAATCACTCAAAAAAAGACGCTCCACTTTTTCAGTTGCTGAAGACTAGGCGAACATCACCGACCGAGTTAAACTATCTATGTGATCGAAAGACTGTTGGCAAAGCTGCCTCGAAAGGACGAAGAAGAATGAATGATGAGGAGACTCAAATCGACGATGGCCTCACTGCCAATGAAGTACAGGTGCTCAAGCTGCTGGCTGAAGGTAAGGGCATGGCGGAGATCGCCGATACCATGGACCTGACCGAAGATAGAACCAGAAATCACCGCAAGCACATCATGAAGCACTTGAACCTCTACAACCTCACCGATCTCACCAATTATGCCGCCAAGCGGGGCCTGGTCTCATCGGAAGAGCGCGTCGCGAAACGCTTAGGCGTCGAGTTGTCTGGAACGGCCACTTTCACCACCTTCGGGCGTTCGGTCGAGAGTCGAATAAAGGTCAAGAACCTCAGTGCCGATGGCGTCTATGTCTTGTCCGGAGCGACTCCCGAAATGGATGACGTGGTAAAGATTCGGATCCACCAGGAAACTCCGAGACTTCTGTTTGAGGCTGAAGGAAAAGTCACTCGTGTGGACCAACTCGATGAGGATGAACGCGGTATAGCCATCCAGTTCCAAAATATCCCCGATTTGGATCACTGAGACATTGGTCGTTTTATTCCTGTGCACTTTGGGACTCCTGAATGCCTATCCGTGGCGCCAACTGGACACGGGTAGTCCTAATACAGGCATAAATATACCTTGATTCTTACTGTCTGGTCCTAATTCATGGATTCACAGGCCTCTTTTCATCCTCAGGGTGGAGAGGGTGCGGAGAGGTTTCCGGAGGCATCACGAGAAGGTCGACAAATAGCCCATGTGGACCTAATCAACCCATTATGCGGGCCAAACATCCAAGGAATAGCCCTTTTAGAGGCAGCTTATTGCCACATTCTAGATATTTCAGCCCTACTCCATACTCCAGTGTTCCCCCCTGGATGGGCGTGAATAGAGACCTGGAGATGCCGAGCGGCCGCTGCCACGACGCTGGGACTAGAAATCAAAGATGTAGGTGATTTTGGCGATCAGGGCGCGCTCCAACACTTCCCCGCCGATGGCCCGGCGCTCGTTGTAAACCAGGAAAAGATCACTCAAAGGCTGGTAAATCCAATTGAACCGGATATTACTCTCGATCTCATCCACCGTGCCGTTGTACTGGATGAGAGCCGTCAAGAACATCTTGGTGGTGAAGGAATAAAGCAAGCGCGTGGTGGCCAGATCAGTGGTGAAATCGCCCGACGGCAAGGTGATGTCATCATGATCCCAGCTGACGTCGGCATTGAACTGGCGACTGGGCTGAAAGCGAAGTCCGAGTTCATATGAGGTTTTCTCTCCCTTGAAGAAGTCACCCCATCTCACCTCCGCCTGCCCACTGAACATGCGGCTTCGATCCCCGGTGTAGGCAATCCCAATCTCGTTGAATTGGTAGTCCCCGATGGGAATCTCCTGATCATCCCGGATCTCAAAGGGCTCATCCAGTCTCTCGAAGTTGGCAACGTAACCGATACGAAGGTTGCTGCTGTTCTGAAACTGAACGGAAACCGCACTGGACAGGGTTCGAGTCTGCAACACGTTCTGCTGATCGGTGATGTAGTTCATTTCCACGAAGGGCTGGAACTGCCGAATGAAAGGAATCCATTCACCGGGCCGGGGTCTGATCCCCAGTTTTCCCCTGGATTTGCGAATCCCGGTGCGGGGCACAAACCCCACTTCAGGGTTGAAGTTCTCTTCAATGTCCAGATATTCCCCCTGAATGTCCCAGAAAGGATCGTTCCAGGCTACGCTCAGGTTGACCGCCATGTCCCGGCCTTCCTGTCCCGGTGTCTCGGTTTTTAATACGAAAGGAACCACGTCCAGGTAGTTGAAGAACTTGAAATTCGCATCGACACCGAAAGTTCGGTTGAAGTCGCCATCCCTCTCCTGTTTGTTGATGAAGATTCCTCCAACATCGGAATTGCGAAACAACTCCCGGCTGATCCGCCCCACCGTGAAGTTGGTGGAAGGGGTCTCCTGGAAATCATCTGCCTGGATCGAGAGAAACCCCAGCGTGTACTGGCCCACCTTGCCTGTGAGGCGTGCACCGGCCAGGATGGGGACCAGTCCTCCCTCGGAAATACCAATTCGCCGACTGAAAAAGGGAATGATGTCGCGAGAGCTCTCACGACCAAACCTGCGCATCGATTTACCAAATTCAAAAATACTGGCGTTCTCGAGAAAAAATTCACGCTTTTCAGGGAAAAAGAGGCTGAAGCGGGTCAAGTTGATCTGCTGTTGATCCGCTTCAACCTGAGCGAAATCGGTATTGACTGTGAGATCCAGGGTTAAATTCGAGGTCACAGCCAACTTGGCGTCCAGGCCGATTTCAGGAAGAACGTCCACATCGTCGCCTTCTTTCCGCACCACTGGCGTTGACAGGTAGGGTTTGATGTAAATGTTGCGCCCCTGGTGCATCCCGTTGATGCCCTCCAGGGTACCGGCATAGGAGACTCGACTCATGGTGTGGGGGCGCGGGATGGGTGACCAATAGGTGGATTCATTTTTGCGCCGGATGCGTCGCCCGAAGTTGACTCCCCACACCTGCCTCTCCACCTCCCTGAAGCGAAGTGTCGTCAAGGGAATCACGGCCTCGATTTGCCAACCCATTTCGGACACACTGGTCTTGACGTCCCAGATCCCGTCCCAGTCGAAACTGATCTCTGCACCATCTCCACCCACTTGACCATCTCTTTGGGCTCCGGAAGGGTTGACTCCAAAGATAAAGCCGTTGCGGTTGTCATCAAAGGTGTCAAACACCATAGAAAAATGATCGTTCTCACGCGGCCCGTAATCTCTTCTCATTTCTGTGACCACGAGCCCCTCCGCCCCCTGGGAATCAAAACAGGACGCACCTATGTAAAGATTCTCGTCATCGTACAGAATCCGAACTTCCGTTCGCTCCGTGGCCGACTCCCCCATGTCCGGATCGTTTTGGATAAAATCCGCAGCAGGTTGAGCCAAGCTCCATTCCTCTTCATCGAAGCGGCCATCAATAACAATCTTGCCTTCAATCCGCAGCGCGGTGACTTTCCTGCTGCCCGGGTTGGCAAAGATGTCCTGAGGAGCTGAGAAGACCTGCGTCGAGCAGATCGGGATGGAGGCTGCCAACAGCAAAGATATCCTTTTGATGTTCATGATACGGGCTAAGGAGACTCTGCATTGTGCAAGATTAGGGTCTCGAGGACAAGGTGGAGGGAAGAAGGTAGGCGCTTAGGCCCTTGGGGCCTCGCACGTTTCAAGTTTAACGTTTCACGTTTAACGTGGGTCCGGAATGTGGGAGGCGCCTCAGGGCGCCGAATCCGGATGGGCGCACGCCGTGCGCCCCTACAATTCTTTTCGTGGACCGTGGAACCTGGAACGTGAAACGCGGCTGAGCGACAGCGAGGCCGCTCCTAGAGCGGCTGCTACACAACCACGCTGCCTCTGCGATAGCGCTCCGACCGAGGGTCAGGTATCCGACAACGGGCGCTGCAAAAGGCCTTGTGATGAAGGAGTGCAAGTCTTAGGATGGGACCAACTCTTATGAGCGTGATGATGAACTTCATGAGGACCATGCTGACGATGCCCAAGCCGTGGGTGGCCTGGATTGGACTGCTAATGGCTGCGAATTTTATTTTCCCTGTCATCTTTATCAGCTCTTTGGAAGGTCGGGTTGTGCTGGCAACGGGCATGGCAAGCGCCATGATCCAGATGGGGATCTTTCAGACCAAAGGCTTTGTTCGGCTGCTAGGGATTGGCCACAGCCCCTGGATTCCCCTGCTGCTCTGGCTCTGGACCCGGCTCAATTTCGACGCCTCCCCCTTCGCCTACTGGATCGTGGCACTGATGGTATTGAACACTCTTTCGCTGATCATCG
>JAZFRU010000268.1:0-2516 GCA_036445815.1 Acidobacteriota bacterium
AGTTCCTTGATGAGGGTGCCGTAGCTGGATCCGAAGACCGCAGTTCGATGATCCGACAGCATGGTGAGGTTTTTGACCCCTGCGGCTTCACACCAGCGCGACTGGGCAAAAGGAAGATCCATGCTGATCGTGTAGATACTCACATTCGGCAGTTGGACGGCCTCTTCGGAGAAGCGGCGCGATTGAGCATCACACACCGGGGTGTCCAGAGAGGGGACCACGCTGAAGACCCGCACTCCATCACCGGTATCGGCCAGTTTCACAGGCTTCAGGTCATTTCCGATCGTCTCAAACTCAGGAGCCCGCTCTCCCACCTTCAGTTCGGGGCCGATCAGGGTGAAGGGATTACCCTTCAGAGTTACGGCATTTTCTCTCTCTGGCATCGATTCGTTCTCCTCCCGGAATGAATAAAGATCATTCTAAACAATCCAGGAACCAGAAGCCAGGAAACGGGTTTTTTCGGTGGAGCAACGGAATCACCACAGGACAACCCTCCCGAATACATAGATATAACATCGATACTATATTGATATTTAATTGATTAACTGATTTTTATCAAAACCGACCAAGTCTTTCAGGGATCGCGTTTATGATGGCTTCATGAAACTTTTCCGTCTCTCAAGCGTCCAATCTGTTGAGAGCAGAAGCATTCGGGTTATTTTATAGGCCCGGGTGATGAGCTTGACAGCGATGGAAAGGGCCAATAACAACCCTGGACAAAGAAGATGAAAGCAACGGTTCTTGAAAGCGAAGGCCTGTATCCGCAAAAGAAAAAAGCGGATCCCTCCATGCGAAACCTGGCTCTGGGGATCCTGCTCCAGGCCTTTCGGGACATTGTCTCGCCCAAGAAGAACTCCAACAAGGAGTGGGAGTTGTGGAGGCAAGACGCACTGGAGTGGTTCTACTCCAATGAAACCCACCCAGGGAGCCTGCTCTGGGTGTGCGAGGTCCTGGAAATGGACCACAAGGAACTGCGGGCCTGGCTTCGTGATTACCGAACCAGTGGTCGTAGCCGGAAGCGGGAAATGGCGGAGAAATTGATTCGTTTTCAGATTCGCCATTAATCGGGAATCCTTCCTCATCAAGACCAGTCCCGGAACTTCTCACCAAAGCTCTCTCCAGCGGCACAGGGTCCCTTCCAGTCATCCGGACGGGAGCACCTGAAAAAAGAGCTTGCCTTTCGATGCTCACCCGGTTATTGAGGAGACATGCTTTTCCAGGTTTTCATGGTGGCTCTCCTGGTGGGTTATCTGACCCTCATCACCTTCATTGTAGCCCGTCTGGTTCTCCCTTCCCGGACGCTCCACCCGATTTCCCAAAACGCCCCGGAGGTCGCACCACCTCGGAAGGATCCGACCGTGGCACTGATCGACGTGCACAAGTCGTTTGATCAGCCGGTCATCCAGGGAGTCAGTTTCAAGGTCCAACGGGGTGAAACGCTGGGAATCCTGGGGCGCAGCGGCAGCGGGAAAAGCGTCACATTGCAACTGATCGTGGGTCTTCTCAAACCTGACCTTGGCTACGTGGTCTTCGAAGGTAAGGATCTGGCACTCATGAATGAAAGAGAACTGCTGGCACTGCGCAAACGTGTCTCCTACGTTTTCCAGGGCGGAGCGGTGTTTGACTTCCTCAATGTCAGGGAGAACGTGGCCTATCCTCTTCGAGAAATGGGCGGGATGGACGAAGCGATGATCCAAAATCGGGTGCAATACCTGTTACAGGCGGTGGGAATGGAGGACCAGGGCGACCTGGTAAACAGTGAGCTCAGCATCGGTGCCAAGAAGCTGGTGGCCGTGGCTCGAGCCATTGCCAATGATCCGGAAGTCCTCCTCTATGACGAACCCACGACGGGGTTGGATCCACTGACCAGAAAGTCCCTTTCGCACCACATCCGAAAACTCAACAGGCAGGAGCATCTCACCTCCATCGTCGTGACCCATGACCTCAAATGCCTGGAGATCGTGGCCGATCGAATCATCCTGCTCAAAAATGGCACCATTCGCTTTGAAGGGAACCAGGAAGAGTTTCACGCGTCTTCGGATCTGTTTGTCCAGGCCTTCATCGCCGGGAAGAGATACGAGGAGGAGGAAGAAGAGGCGCAGGTCTCCGACCCGCGCGTTCCAGGTTCCACGTTCCACGTTCCACGTGGTTAGGCGGGGAGCGCTTCAGCCCTTCGGGCCTCGCGCGTTTCATGTTTCACGGAAGAAGAAAGCCGCTCATAGAGCGGCTGCTACACTGGGGTTGCTCCGTCATCGGAGGGCGCACGGCCGTGCGCCCCTACGAACCCTCATCTCGATCGGGCCACACTGAGACGTGGAACGTGGAACCTGGAACGTGGAACGCGGCTGAGCGACAGTGAAGCCGCTCCCAAAGACCAGCGCCTACCCCACGTGCCTCCCCTTCAACTCCTCCAAAACCTCCGCCAACCCCACTTCCCTCTCCTTGAGGAAAACCAACAGATGGTAGAGGAGATCCGCTGTCTCTTCGATCGACCGCTGCTTTTCCTGAGAGACGGA
>JAZFRU010000269.1:0-5393 GCA_036445815.1 Acidobacteriota bacterium
AATCAGCCATTGCGACAGTGCCACAAATCCGCCAAAGACCAGAAAGTAGTACATGCCGAAGCGCCACACTCTTACTTCCTTGAGGGGCTGCAGACGCTCGGTCAGAGTCTTGCTCTCCCCGCCCTCCACACGCCGGTAGAAGGTGGCGAAGAAAAACACCACCGCCATGGTCAGGAGTCCCGCTGCGTACAGCTTGGGCATGGTCCTCCACCCCTCCGGGTTGGTCCCATTCACCGTGAGGTAGTTCAGCAGTTGGGGGGCAAAGATGGCCGTCAATGCCGCACCGGCGTTGCCCGCACCGAAGATTCCCAGAGCCGTGCCTTGGCGCTCCCGGGAGAACCAGACCGAGGTGTAGGCGATGCCCACGGCAAAAGAGGCGCCGCTGATTCCAAACCCCAGACTGGCGGCGATGAATTCCCAGTAGGAATCGGCATAGCTGAACAAGTAGGTCGCAACAGCCGCCACCACCATCAGAATGGTGTAGACGATCCGGCCGCCATATTTATCGGTGAGAATTCCCACCGGAAGACGGACGATGGAACCGGTCAGTACGGGAATCCCGATGAGCCAGCCCATTTCCGAACTGGTCCAACGGAATACCCCGTTGTCGACTAGAAAAGTGATCAACACCCCGTTCATCATCCACACGGCAAAGCAGGCCGTGAAGGCGATGGTGTTCATGGCTAAGACGACAATGGCTTTTCTTTCCTCTTTCATCGTTTATGTCCTCATCTCTTGATCTGAAACCCGGGAGTGCGGATCGACTTGCGATCCCAGTACCAACGGACCATCTGGGGCTTTCTCCAGAGATAGGGATTGGGGACCACCAGGATGTGTACGAGACGAGTGAATGGAAAAAGCAGGATGATGACAAAGGCACCAATGATGTGAAACTGCACCATGGCGGGCAGCGGGGCCACGAAGGAGATATCGGGATTGAGGGTCAGAATGGACCACAGGTAGGGAGACAGCGCCGCGGCGAACCAGAAACTTCCCCAGCCATGAAAGAGTGCGGTATAGAGACCGCTTACAACCTGGATCACCAGAATGGAAATGACGATCCAGTCGGCCGTACTGGTAACAATGAAGGCCTTGGCGTTAGTCAACCGGCGCAGGAGGATGTTCACCAACCCCACCAGGGTCAAAATAGCTCCTATGAACGCAGTCACTTCCAGCACATAGAGACGCAGAGGGTTGCTGTTCCAGACCATCACCTGCCGAGGGATGAGGAACCCCACCACGTGTCCCGTGAGGACCAGCATGATCCCGTAATGAAATGGAACCAGAGCCCAAAAGTGAACCCGGTTCTCCAAAAACTGCGACGAAAGAGTGGAGTAAGTGAAGCCACGATTGGTATAGCGCTGAATCGTGATCAGGAAGAACACGAACAAGGCGACATAGGGCAGTGCCGCAAAGCACAGCACATTGAAATAATCCAGTGAGGTCAATCCTTGCAACATGGTCGTCCTTTCATCAGTCCACGGTCAGGGAAACCAGTTCCGATTCGCCCTGTCCGCTTCTTGCCTCTTGGCCAATGTATCCGCTTCCCGGTCCAATGAGATCCACGAGCAGGATCTCCAGACATACCAGCAGGCCGCGAAAGGGATTCTCCGGCTTGAACCCCTTCAGAATCTTTTTGATCACCGGCAAGAGATACCCTTCCGCCAGGACCGGCGCATCTTCCGGCTCCATATAGGCCATCAACTGCAGGCAGTGACTCATATGATCGGGAAGCTCCTCCGATTCGGGAAGGCTGTACTGAGCCAGGGCCTGCCGCATCTTCACCAGAAACTCACCCCGCTTGTAATCCTCGCCATACAGATGCCATCCCACTTCCAGGCAAGTGAGAGGATTCATATCGAAGGTACGGGTAAAGAGTTCCTCCAATGCAGTGAAGTCATTTTGGGCGGCAAAGCTCTTCAAGGGTTCGAGTGACTCCCGGAGTTCTTCGTTCGTCAAGGCCTCATTCGCCTCTTCCAGGTGCTGCCGGTAAGCTTCATCGGGATAACGGAAAAGATGGGCCAGGTGAATGTACAATGGATTCCCGTTGGACATCATTTAGAAACCTCTCCGGGGCTCTTCGCGAAAACCGAAGCCCACCGACTGCTTGTACTCCAGGGGGTCTTCCATCATTTCGATGGCTTCCTCGCGGTGAGCCGGAGGAATCACGAAGCGTTCGTCAAAGGTGCACAATGCCGTTAACTTGTAGATGGCGTCGGCTTCTTCCGTCGTACATTCGGCGTCCAGCAGCATTTTCAGAGCCACCTCCATTTCGATGTCGCCCACGGTAACGGCACGCCGGTAGTTGCGAACCGCCATCTGTTTCTTCAGCACGTAGCGCAAAAGGCTGTTGTTTCCTGCACCCAGAAGTTTCCCCAGGTACTCGATGGGCGCCCGGGCCTTGTCAAAGTCAGGAAAAATTCCCTCGGTGAGATTCTTGACGGTCTGTCCATCGAAACTGGACATTACGGGCAGCATGGGAGGCACATAAAACAGCATGGGAAGGGTTCGATACTCCAGGTGAGGAGGCAGAGCGATCTTCCACTCCTTCACGAATTTGTAGACAGGAGACTTCTGGGCCGATGCGATCACGTCATCGTGGATACCGTTTTGCTGAGCCGCCCGTATGATGGCAGGGTCGTGGGGGTCCATGATCATATCGCGGTGGGCCTCGACCAGTTCCTGGTCGGGTTTCTTGGCCACTGACTCGATCATCTCGGCGTCGTACAGGAGAACTCCCAGGTAGCGAATACGCCCGACACAGGAGTGAAAACAGGCCGGAGCCTGTCCCGATTCGAGACGCGGAAAACAGAGAATGCATTTTTCCGACTTGCCGGTAGACCAGTTGTAGTAGGTCTTCTTATAAGGGCATGCCGCAATACAGGAGCGCCAGCCCCGGCACCTCTCCTGGTCCAGAAGCACGATGCCATCTTCTCCACGCTTGTAAAGAGCGCCGGAGGGACAAGATGCTACGCAAGAAGGATTCAAGCAGTGATTACAAATACGCGGCAAATAAAAGAAGACTAGCCGCTCTACGGCTGAGAGCTGCATCCGTTGCTCGGGAGTCAAGGCCGTCAGGTTGGGATCGTTTTCGGCGTAGATCGGCGAACCGCTGAGATCATCATCCCAGTTGGGCCCCGCTTCGACGTCCATGTGTTTTCCGGTAATCATCGATACCGGTCGGGCGGTGGGCTGATCATTTCCCTCTGGAGCGGTGAAGAGTTCCTCGTAGTTATAGGTCCACGGCTCGTAATAGTCATCCAGGCTGGGCATGTGGGGATGATGGAAGATGTTGAACACCAGTTCGCCCTTGCCCGTGGACTTGAGAGACAACTTGTCGTTGTTGTTTTGCCAGCCTCCCTTGTACTTCTCCTGATCTTCCCATCGGGTGGGATAACCGGTTCCAGGCTTGGTCTCGACGTTGTTCCACCACATGTACTCGGTACCCTTGCGATCGGTCCACACGTTCTTGCAGGCAACACTGCAGGTGTGGCAGCCGATACACTTGTCGAGGTGAAAAACCATTGATATTTGCGATCTGATGTCCATTAGAAACTCTCCCTCTTGTTACCAGTTCAGGTGTGGAAGTTTCCTCACCAGAATATGGGTATCGCGGTTGCTCCCCGTAGGCCCCCAATAATTGAAGTGATAGGTAAACTGGGCATAGCCTCCGACCATTAGATTGGGCTTCAGGCGGGTTCGGGTCAGGCTGTTGTGCCCACCCGCCCGGCGATTCCCTCGCAACGGTGACTTCGGCACGGACAGGGTCCGTTCCGGGGAGTGGTATTGAATACAGATGCCCCGAGGTATGCGTGCGCTCACGCAGGCCCGGGTCACCACCACCCCGTGATCATTGAAGACCTCTACCCAGTCGTTGTCTTCGATCTCCAGCTCTTCGGCATCCTTGTGATTGATCCAGAAGGGTTCCACTCCTCTGGAAAGAGTGGTCATTCGATGGTTGTCGCCGTAGGTGGAATGGATGTGCCACTTCCCGTGCGGAGTCAGGAAGTTGAGCATCATTGATTTGGTGTCCTTCTCGCTGAAAACGAGGTCCGCATACTGGGCCGCCGAAGGTTTGGGCTTGTAGGTCGGCAGGTGCTCACCGAACTCCAGATAACCAGGATGATCCAGATAAAGGTGCTGCCGGCCGGTCAGAGTTCGCCACGGAACCATCTTTTCCACGTTGTAGGTGAACGGCGAGTAGGCACGGCCGCCCGTCATCAACCCCGACCACATGGGACTGTTGAGAAGACGTCGGGGTTGGGCCTGAATGTCCGCGAAGGACAGCCTGCGATTTCTGTCTTTTTCGGCCAGGTCCGCCAGGGGGAGGCCGACTTTTTCCTCCATGTTCTTGTAGGAACGATAGGCCAGTTCTCCATTGGTAACGGTGGCCAGAGCCAGCACCACGTTGCAGGCGTCTTCCGCCTCATTCAGGGAAGGATAGCTTTCGCCGTCCAGCTGTTCGGTGGGACTCGATTCCAACAACTCGTCATAGAAGTCTTCGATGGCATAACTGGTCCCGTGGGCACCCAGTCCTCCCTTGCGCGCCAGAGGCCCAAAACTGATAAACCGTTTATAGAGGTTTTTGTAGTCCCTGTAGACCAATTCAATACCGGGCATGGTCTTCCCCGGAATGGCTTCCACCTCTCCCTTGATCCAGTCCTTCATCTCCGGCTGGGCGATCTCGGCTGGAGTGTCATGGGCCAGAGGCTTTGTGATGACGTCTGGAACCGGCTCGGGGAAATGTTTCTCCGCTAACTCCGAGATCTTTTTGGCCACTTCCTTGAAGATGTCCCAGTCGCTCTTGGATTCCCAGCAGGGCGGCACGGCCGGAGAAAGGGGATGAATAAAGCTGTGCATGTCTGTGGTGTTCAGATCCGCCTTCTCGTACCAGGTGGCTGCCGGAAGCACGATGTCCGAATAGAGGGCCGAGGTATCCATCCGAAAGTTCAGATCCACCACCAGATCCATTTTCCCCTGAGGGACCTTGTCATGCCAGGTCACTTCCTTCACTTCATCCTGGGCAAACTCGCTGTCGGCGATGGCGTTGTTGTGAGTCCCCAGATAATGCTTCAGGAAATACTCATGTCCCTTGGCGCTGGACATCAGGGCATTGCCACGCCAGATAAACCAGACACGAGGCCAGTTCTCCGGAGCATCAGGATCCTCCACCGAAAATTTCAGTTTTCGGCTCTTCAGCTGGTCGACCACATACTGGACGACATCCTCTTCCTTTTCGGAATCTGTGGCGCGCATGGCCTCTCGAGCCAGATCGATGGGATTCTTGTCGAACTGAGGATAAAAGGGCAGCCACCCGTTACGGACGGCCCGAACCTGAGCATCCATGGTGTGGCCCTGGGCCAGCGAGCCCTCAGGCTGGTCAGGCGGCACCG
>JAZFRU010000270.1:0-40267 GCA_036445815.1 Acidobacteriota bacterium
CATCAACCGCCGGACTGTCCAGTTGGATGTCGCCGTACCGGATCACCCCGTGGTCATCAACGCCCGTCAGTCCGGGATCTTCAACAAGGAAGCGATCCGTCTGGTCAAGGAAGTTTTTCCCGACTGGGAAGAAAGCACCGATCTGGAAAATCGACCCGGATCGGCCATGGACGGCTACGCCGCCGTCCCCGAACTTCAAGGCATGACGTTTTCCTATTGGTGGAGGAATGAACCGATTGACAAGCTGGCCGAAGCGCTGCGCCTTCACGGTCTGGACCTGCTGAAGGAAGGTATGACCACGGTATCCACTCGTATCCTGTTTCCCACGGTGGTCGAGGCCTACAACAAACTGAACCGGGAACACCGTATGCCCCACCGGCTTTCCTACTACGTGGAACCCCAGAGAGGAAATTTCTTCAATCTCAAGTCATTGCGGGAGTTCTATAAAGGTTCAGGTGCCCCCTGGACCAACCATTCCAATGGCGGTGAGATGCTGTACCTGTCGGGAATGTGCAACGAGGTGTGGGACTCCAGTCAATGGGAGGTCTGCCTGGGTGATGACATCGAGGCCTCTGATGAACTGAAGTCTCGCCAGCGCTGTCCCACTCCGGGAACTCGGCCCTATGAAGTCGTCAAGACCGCCGTGATGAACGGATGGCGGCCGGCCGGTGTCCATGGCACATCGAGTCACGGCGTACGCCTTTACATTCAAATGCTCGAGGAAGCGATGGCAGAGGCCAACCTTTCTGCGGATCATATCCGCAGTCTGCGTACTACCATGGAGCACAACCAGCTATTGGGGACCCCTCCCGATGTGATGGCCAAACTGAAGGAGTACGACATCCTTTTGAACGTCAACATGCCCTATCTGAACGATGCGGCCATGCTCATCGATATCTATGGTGAGCAGTTGAGACCCTTCGCCATGCCCATAAAAACCTGGTTGAAGGAAGGACTCAAGGTCACCTTCGAAGCCAGGGGCACTGATTTCTGGACACCGATTCACATGATGGTCACCCGGGAAATCACCAATGCGCGTACCCAGCAGAAAGAAACGCTTCTGCCCGATGAAGCCATCGACCGCGTGACCGCATTGAAGATGACCACCACCTGGGCCTCTTATTACATTCTGGCCGAAGACACACTGGGAACCCTGGAAGCAGGTAAATATGCTGACTTCGCCGTTCTGGAAAAGGACTATTTCACCGTTCCGGTGGATGAGATCCCTGATACCAAGGTCATCATGACAGGCCTGGGAGGCAAAATCGTCTTCGACGAAAATCAGATGGCTGGAAACTAGCGAGTTTCCAGTCAGGCGTTCGATCTCGTTTACAGAATGAGACCGTCTTTTCCGAAGGGGGACAATCCACATCAGGGGTTGTCCCCCGTTTTTCTGCCTCCCAGCCGATGCCCCCTCTTTCATCTCCCCTGACCTACTCTCCACGAACAAAGCCGAGGGTTTGATGAGCCGTCATTTCCGAATTCCAGTTTCCGGCACCTCTTCTCCGGGACAATTGAGGTGCACGTATGGCTTGGAAGGGGTTGAGGAGCAAACAGGCACAGGGTGGGGACAGGTCCTCACAGAAATCGTGAGAGAACCCAAGACCGG
This sequence comes from Acidobacteriota bacterium, assembly GCA_036445815.1. Lineage (GTDB taxonomy): Bacteria > Acidobacteriota > UBA6911 > RPQK01 > JADFOI01 > JAPYTY01. Next base: position 1,610 of record JAZFRU010000270.1, read on the forward strand.
TGACAGTAACCTGTCCGGGAAAGTGGGTTATCTAAAACAGATCAACAGAAGAATCGCTCACCAGACAGCTTGTTTCCCTTATTCTTCCACATCCACCTTGCGGAAGGCATCGGGAATCTTCTCGAGTTGATCCTGGGGCACGTAGTCGTTCAGCTTGATGCGCTTCATGTCCTCTTCGGGGAACATGGTCGGAACCAGGAAGGGCTCCGGCGGGGCGGGTCGGGTCGCATCGATTCCGGCCTTGGATCCCCAGTGGTTATCAATGGACGGGTCCACGATGCTGCTCATGACATCGGTCTGAATGATCCAGTCCTTGTCCGGTTGAGCACGTGTGGCCACGGCCCAGAAAACCTGCCGCTCATCATAAATATCGACATCGTCATCGACCACGATCACGTGTTTGACGGAGTAATTGGAGGTCAGAGCCGAATGAATCGCCGTCCGGGCCTGTCCTTCGGCGGTTTTCTTGATCTGAATGAAACAGAATCCCAACCCATCAGATCCTCCCGCATGCGGCAGCAGATAGACCCGGGTGACCTGTGGCACCACCCGCTTCACGATGTCATAGACGCGGAACTCACGGGCCAGGCCCTGAAAGGCGTGGTTGCGTCCGATGGCGTAGTTGGACCAAATGGGATCCTGCCTCTGAGTGATGCAGCTGACTTCCATATAGGGGCACCAGCGCTGGGCTCCAATATGCCGCGTATATTCGCTGTAGGGACCTTCAGCCGTGCGCTTCATGGCCTTGATTTCGCCCTCAAATACAATCTCAGCATCGGCCGGAACCATGAAATCATCCCCCAGCGTCTCCGAGGGAACGAGCCGTAGGGGTTCACCCAAAAGCCCGCCGCAGGCCTCAAAATGGCTCTCCGGATATCCCATCTTCGTCTGAGAGGCCATCAACACGTTGGGATGCAGGCCCGCCACCACGGCACACTTCATATTCTGGTGGAGCTCCTGCTCGGATTTCCAGAAATTCATGGAATTGTGATTGTCCGGAGAGAACAAAAAGGCGATCCGATTCTTACTCTGGATCTCACCTCGATGAATTCCCATGTTATCGATGCCGGCCTCCGGATGATAGGTGATCATCGGAGCCAGAGAAATGTAGGGATGAGACAGCATCAGATAAGGCTGATAGGCAGGATAACGATGTAAATCCACATCGTCACCTTTCAAGATCTCCTTCTTCACCGGAGCCTCTTCACGGGATATGACGACTGGGTCTTGCTTGTTCTCCAGTGCCAGGCGCCTCCAATCCTGGGATACCATTTCCCAGTTTGAACCCATGGCATAAGCCAGCTTTCCCCGAGAGCCGATCTCATTCATGATGACCTCGTACTCGGACGGCTTGCCGTTGCAGAGAATCGCGTTCTTGATCCTGAGCAAGGGGAACTTGCGCTCTTTATCCAGCTTGTCGACTAGAATCCCTATCTCATGTTTGAGACTGATGGGTTTTTCAATCGTGACAACGTCTTCCGGATGATCCTGTTCGTAGGTTTCCAGAAAGTGACGTAAATCCTTAGCCATAAATTCCTCCTGTGAATTGAGGGGAGAGACGACGCTGCACGCAGCTCTTATTCCTCAACACGCTCCGCGTCCTTGGCCTTGAACTCGGCCAGGCAAAAGGGACACCGGCAAAACGGTTTGGTCCCGGTCAGCGGATGGGTTTCCTTGAGCATCAGAAGCTCCACGTAAAATCGCTCATGGCATTTCGGACAGGTAATCCAAGCAACTTTCATAATTCACTTCTTAACCTCTTGGTAATATCTCTTCTGAGCAAGGCAGCATGGTACTCAAGGAGAGATAACGAGTCAAGACTGCCCGGCACAGAGACTCCAGGGAGGTGGTCAGACGGTCAGCTTTTCTTCCTTGGTTGTGTTAGGTTCATTGCATCATGAGACTCGCCATATCACTCATCCTTCTCCTTTCCTGGTCGGGCTGCAGCCGCCCCGATGGGGCTGAAATTTTGTGGGACGACTGGGGAGTTCCTCACATTTACTCCGACAACGATGAAGACCTTTTCTACGCCTTTGGCTGGGCCCAGGCCAAGAGTCACGGCGACTTGCTCCTGAGACTGTACGGCCAGGCCCGGGGGCGAGGAGCCGAGTACTGGGGAGAACGGTATCTGGCAGGAGACCAATGGGTACGAACCATGGGCGTACCGGCACGAGCCAGGGATTGGTATTCAGATCAGGACAATACCTGGCAACGTAATCTGGACGCCTTTGCCGAAGGGATCAACGCCTACGCTCAGGAACACCCCGATCAAATAACGGATCAGTTCAAGAACGTCCTGCCGGTAGACGGCATCGATGTTCTGGCCCACAGCCAAAGGGTCATCCTCTTTTACTTCGTCACCAGCCCTCAGGTTCTGGGAAGAATCGATGACGAGTGGAATCAGAACCCGACCGCATCTCCCGCTTCCAACGCCTGGGCCATAGGGCCCTCCCGGTCCTCCAGCGGCAACACTTTACTTCTGGGCAATCCTCACCTGCCCTGGACCGACCTGTATCTCTTTTACGAGGCCCATCTGGTGACCGCAGAGATGAATACCTATGGAGCCACATTCGTAGGTATACCGACCCTGGGCATCGCCTTCAACGACCATTTGGGCTGGACTCATACGGTTAATGCCCATGACGGCGATGACCTCTACGAACTAACCCTGGTCGACGGTGGGTACCGCTGGGATAAGGAGGTCAAGCCCTTTGACACCAGGGAAGAAATCCTCAAGGTGCGCCAGCGCGACGGAACCCTGATGGATCAGAAACTCCTTGTCAGACACTCCATTCATGGACCGGTTGTGGCTGAGAAGAACGGGAAGGCCCTGGCCTTGAGAGTGGTGGGTCTCCAGCAGTCAAAGATGCTGGCACAGTATTGGGATATGGGTCGGGCCACCAGTCTTGATGAATTTGAGGCCGCCTTGCGGGGCCTGGAAATCCCCATGTTCACGGTGATGTATGCCGATCAACAAGGGCACATCATGCACTTTTTCGGAGGCATCACCCCAGTTCGTCCTCCCGGAGTCGGAGATTGGTCCGGAATTGTTCCAGGGGATCGATCCTCCACTCTCTGGACGAAAACCCATACCTACGATGAACTTCCAAAGGTGATCGATCCTCCCAGCGGCTGGCTCCAGAATGCCAACGATCCGCCCTGGACAACCACCTTCCCTGTGGTTCTTGATCCGGAAAACTTCCCCTCTTACATGGCGCCTCAAAGAATGCGCCTACGGGCACAACATTCCGCCCTCATGCTGATGTCCGACGACAGCATTGATTTTGAAGAAATGGTCGAGTACAAACATTCAACCCACGTGGAGCTCGCCGATCGTATCCTGGATGACCTGTTATCCGTTGCCGAAACCAGCACCCATAACAGGGTTCAGGAGGCGGCTCAAATTCTGGCCTCATGGGATCGCAGGACCGATGCGGACAGTCAAGGCGCGATCCTCTTTGAGGCCTTTTCCCGGGAGTTGCTCCTAAGCGGCAGCGACCAGGACATCTACCTCCATCACTGGGACCCGGAGTCCCCCCTCGAAACTCCCCACGGCCTGGCCGACAAGGCGAGGGCGCTTGAGGCTCTGCTTTTGGCGGCCAACAAAGTCATCGAAGCCTACGGCTCCCTGGATGTGGAATGGGGAAAAATCCATCGTCTCCGCGGTCCAGATGTCGACATCGCCGCCAACGGCGGACCGGGAGCTCTGGGGGTGTTTCGTGCGGTTGGCTTTCGTCAGATGCCCTCCGGCCAGAGAGAGGCCGTCACGGGGGACTCTTTTGTGATGGCGGTTGAGTTCTCCAATCCGGTTCGAGCTCAGGTTTTGTTAAGTTACGGGAACTCCTCACAGCCCGATTCCACCTATCGGGGCAACCAGTTGATTCATTTTGCTCAAAAGAAACTGCGTCCGGTGTGGCGCTCTCGAGAGGAGGTTGAGGCCAATCTGGAGTCGCGGGAAGTCTTTTAGGCCTCGATCAGAACCAAGGTCATATCATCGGTCTGATACATACCCTTGGTGAATCGGCCAACCTCCTCCAGGATTTTCTTTTCTAAAATCACTGCCCCAGCAGAGGCATGCTCCTTGATGACCGCCCGCAGTCTCTCTTCATCGAACAGCTCATCATCCAGATTGGCCGCCTCGGTAACGCCATCGGAATAAATCACCAGAACATCTCCAGGGTGAAGTTCCAGCGGGCTCGATTCGTACTTGGCAGACGGGAAGGCTCCCAGCACGATTCCCTGGGACACCAGTTCCTCAATCTCCCCTGTAGCTGCACGAAACAGGTAAGCTGGATTGTGCCCGGCACCCACGAACTCCCCCTTGCCACTGGAATCCAATGAGAACATAAAAACCGTCACAAACCCATTGGAAGGCGATCTCTTGTACATCAGCTGATTGGTTTTCTCCAATACGGCTGGAAGAGGGGCACCGGTCCGACACTCCATGTCCAGGGCTCCTTGTAATAGCGCTGTCAAAACAGCAGCCCCGACCCCCTTCCCTGACACGTCCGCAAGAATCCCGATCAGTTCTTCGGGCCTGGACTCAAGAAAATCATAAAAGTCGCCTCCCACATGTCGAGTGGGTTCACAGGAGGCGGAAATGGTGAAATTTCCAAACTTGGGAAAGGATTGGGGTAACAGGCGCTGCTGAATTTCATGGGCCACCGACATTTCCTGCTCGATGACCTTCCTCTCTTCGATACTTCTGATCATTTCCAGCTTCTCGAGCCCATTCCCGGCCTCGCCTGCCAACTTCACGACGATCTTCTTATCCAGACCGGACAGGGCATGCATGACCTTGGTACTATCGAGATAAAGAATGCCCAGAAGTTCCAGCCGGTCCGACTCACCAGAAATCCCCCTGAGCGGCAGACATGCTATCGCCCGAAGGTTCATCTCGATAACACTCTGCTGTTGTGCAAGGTCTCCTTCAATACCTCCCGTCATGAACACCGGCTCACCGGTATCGGCTACCTGCTTCACACAACTTTGGCTGGCGCGAAACTGCTTTTGTGAAAACATTTCGCCCTTGGCATTCATTCCTGAAACATACTTGAAATCAGCCTCTTTCTTGACGAATATACAGCCCCGTTCCGCACCGCTGATATCCAGAACAGCCTTGATAATCTGACCGAATGCCTGGTCAGGTGAGAACTTCTGTCCCCACTGATATTGAATCTCCAGAAGACAGTTGATCTTTTTAAGATCCGAATATTCCTCGTCCTCCGGCGCAGCGAATACGGAGCTCAGTTGAGCCAGGGACATCTTTAAATCCTGGCCAGTCGCGGTATCGCTTGGAACGCCATCCAGGAAATCTTGTGTAAAAACAACCTCCACCTGGCCCAGACGAATCTGATCGCCTTCCTTAAGTTGGTGCCGTTCAATTCGATCATCGTTCACGTAAGTGCCATGGCTGCTGTTCAGGTCGACAATGAAGTATCGGTCGTTCTCTCTGACCAGCTTGGCATGGTGTCGGGAGACCGAACGGTTGCTGATCTTGATATCATTATCCGAACCCCTCCCGATGACGCTCTCATCACCTTCAATTTCATACCGTTGACTCTGATCTTTGAGATAGTGAACTGTCATTATTTTCTCCTTGAAAACCGGGCGAATTCCGCCCATTATGGCAGATTTTCTGTTCCGATTCATACCCGGCAGGGTCTGGGCTCGCGGCACAGTCACTTCAACGTCGGTCGGAATGAACTGGGGTTGGTGATTTATCCGGGGTAGTGCGGCTTTCCCTGCCAGAGGGCAAGGATCGCCTTTTTCTCGGTCTTTGTCCTGGAACAAGGACCGCTGAGACCAGGACCGTCCAGGTCGGAGCCCGTGCTACTCGTAGTAGTCAAGCCCAAGGTGGGTGATCGGGTCCTCACCGCCCATATAACGCAGCGTGTTTTTCAGCTTCATGAGCTGAATGAACAGATCATGTTCCGGATACAATTCAGGCAGAGTCATGGGACTTTTGAAATAAAAGGAGAGCCATTCTTGAATACCGGACATCCCGGCTCTTTTGGCCAGATCGAGAAAAAGCACCAGGTCCAGGACCAGGGGCGCGGCCAGGATGCTGTCGCGACAGAGAAAATCGATCTTGATCTGCATGGGATATCCCAACCACCCGAAGATATCCAGATTATCCCAGCCTTCCTTGTTGTCTCGGCGGGGAGGGTAGTAGTTAATACGAACCTTGTGGTAGAAGTCGCCATAGAGCTGGGGATAGACATCCGGCTGAAGAATGTGTTCCAGCACAGACAACTTGCTCTCTTCCTTGGTCTTGAATGATTCGGGATCGTCCAGCACTTCTCCATCGCGATTGCCCAGAATATTGGTTGAAAACCATCCCGCCAAGCCGATCAATCTGGCCTTCAGACCCGGAGCAAGGATGGTTTTCATCATGGTCTGACCAGTCTTGAAGTCTTTTCCGCAAATCGGAACCTGGTTCGCTTCCGCTAACTCAAGAAATGCCGGAACATCCACCGTCAAGTTGGGGGCTCCGTTAGCAAAAGGTATTCCCAGTTTCAGGGCCGCATAGGCGTAGATCATGCTGGATGGGATACGGACGTCATTGGCCTTCATCCCGGCCTCCAGGGCTTCCAGAGAGCCGTGTACCTCTGACGGACTGATGAAAATTTCAGTGCTGCCACACCAGATCATCACCAACCGCCCCACCTGGTTGGCTTCCTTGAATTGCTCGATATCTTCCATTAACCGATGGGCCAGGTCCCACTTTGTTTTCTCCTGCTTGACGTGGGTTCCCTGAAGTTTCTTCACGTAGTGGGTATCAAATACGGCCTTCATGGGGTGAATCGCTTCGAGCTCCGGTTTGAGCTGTCTGAGCAGATCGGCCTCCAGCACACCCGCTTTCACAGCAGCCATATAGGCATCGTCACTGAAAATGTCCCAGGCCCCAAACACCAGGCGATCCAGCTCTTCCAGAGAAACGAATTCGGAGATTCTTGGAACTCGCTTTTCAGTGCGCTTACCCAGACGGATGGTACCCATCTGGGTGAGAGAACCTATGGGTTCACCCAAACCCTTCTTGATGGCCTCCACTCCGGCAATAAAGGTCGTACTCACGGCTCCCAGGCCAATGAGTAAAACCCCCAGCTTTCCTTCCGGCTCCGAAATTTCTATTCCTTTTTCACTCATTCTCTAGTCCTCTTTCATTCATCTATGATCGTCTTTCTCTCGAATAATTTCCGAGATATCTGCGATGCTCAAGAAGAGTCGAGAGATATCCTCCAGCAAACGCAAGCGGTTCTTGCGAAGGATTTCATCCTCCGTCATGACCAGGACCTTGTCGAAAAACGGATCTACCGTTTCTCTCAGGCCGGCAATTCTCCTGAGGGCAACATCATACTCTCCCTCATTGACACTGGTTTCGACTTCGGGCCGAATCTTCACAAAGGCATCAAACAGAGCATGCTCCTCCGGATCCTCCAGAACTCCCTGATCGACTTCAGGAAGGTCGACTGACTGTTTGGAAAGAATATTCTTGGTTCTTTTGTAAGCAATCGCCAATGCTTCAAAATCGGGAAGATCCTTGATTTTCGTCAATGCCTGGGCTCTTCTGTATGCATCAAAAACACCCTTGCTATCCACGGCCATGACTGCATTGAGAACATCATAGGGGACCTTTTTCTCTTGAAAAATGTGCCTAACTCGTCTCTCCAGAAACTCCACCAAGGAGTCGGTTATTTCCTGGCCTTCAAGCTCCTCGGAAAAAGATTCCTGGGCCCGCTCCACCAACCAGCGAAGGCTCCAATCCAGCTTCCGGTCAAACAAGACCTTGATCAATCCCTGGGCATTGCGGCGAAGGGCAAACGGATCACTCGAGCCGGTGGGAACGATCCCGATGGCGAAACAACCCACAATAGTATCCAACTTATCCGCCACCGACAACAGTGCTCCCAGGTGGGACTGCGGAGATTCGTCATCAAGGGAGACCGGCTGGTAGTGCTCGCCAATAGCCAGGCAAACTTCTTCGGGATAACCTTCAGCTCGCGCGTAGAGTCCTCCCATCACACCCTGAAGTTCTGGGAATTCACGGACCATGTCGGTTATCAGATCGGTCTTACAAAGCAGAGCGGCAGTCTCCAGATGCTCTCCCTTTTCCAGATCCGTACAAAGCTTTCGGACACGTTCCGTCTTGGCGTGGTAACTGCCCAGTGCATCTTGAAACACCACGTGATTGAGTTTCTCAACGCGGTCCTTCAACGTCTGTTGCCGGTCGTTTTTCCAGAAAAAAGCGGAATCGTCCAGGCGAGCCTTGAGCACCCTTTCATGCCCTTCGCGGATTTTCCCATCAGGATCGCCATGGGTATTCACCACGGTGAGGAAGTACGGTTGAATCTGGTCACTATCGTCGATCACCGAAAAGTATTTTTGATGGTGACGCATCACGGTGACCAGTACTTCCTGAGGGAGCTTCAAGAAATCCTGGTCGAAACCACCGCAGATAACGGCGGGAAATTCATTAAGATGAACGACCATCTCGATCAAATCCGCATCCGGTAGAGCGTGAAACCCACCGGGAACCACCTTCCCGATCTCACTGGTGATCTTGGTTTTCCTCTCCTGTGGATCCACCAGAACATGGTTTTCCCGCAGCCTGTCCAGGTAGTGGTCCACATGCGGAACCGGTATCCTCGCATCTCCCAAAAACCGATGCCCCCGGGTTATGTTACTGGCCTGGATGCCCTCAAATTCAAAGGGTAGCGTTTCGTCATTCAAGAGTGCCAGATACCAGCGCAGGGGACGGATAAACCGGAACCGACTCTCTCTCCAATACATATTCTTGGGCCAGGAAATCGAATGCAGTAGGTCTGGAAGGATTCCCTGAAGAATCTCTGCCAACGGCTTACCCGGAATCGTTTTACGATAGGACACATAGCTGCCTTTAGCCGTATCAGTGATCTGAATATCGGCAATTTCTACACCGCCCTTTCGCGCAAAACCCTCCAGAGCCCGGGTGGGGGTTTTATCTTGATCGTACGCAACGGCCTGGCTGGGACCCAGAACGACTTCTTCGCGCTCTGCCTGACTGTCCGGCAATCCTTCAATTAAAATGACCAATCGGCGAGGAGAGGTAAATCGATGAAGCGACTCGAAGCTGATCTGGCTTTCCTGAAGACGCCTTTCACAGCTATCGCACATCTGATCCAGAGCCCCGGGGATCATACTTGCCGGAATCTCTTCCAAGCCCAGTTCAAACAGAAACTTGTTCATATTTTTCTACATACTGCTCGGCGATCTTCACCGCCAGCGCTCGAACACGAGCGATGATTCCCACTCGTTGAGTCACACTGATCGCTCCCCGACTGTCCAACAGATTAAAGGTGTGGGAACACTTCAGGCAGTAATCATACGCCGGAAGCACACATTCTGCAGTCAGACATCGATAAGATTCTCCCTCGTAGAGATCGAACAGTTGAAACAGCAAATCGGTATCGGCAACTTCAAAATTGTATTTGGAAAACTCGTATTCCTCGCGTTTTTTCACCCCCCCATAGGTCAGCTCTTTGTTCCAGGAAAGATCAAATACACTGCTGGTGTCGGTGATGAAGGTGGCTATCCTTTCAAGACCATAAGTGATCTCCGCAGAAATCGGCATCAGCTCCAACCCACCGGTCTGCTGAAAATAGGTGAACTGTGTGATTTCCATTCCATCCAACAGAACCTGCCACCCAATTCCCCAGGCGCCCAGTGTGGGAGCTTCCCAATTGTCTTCTTCAAAGCGCAAATCGTGCTTCTCCAGGGGAATGCCTATCTTGCGAAGGCTCTCCAGGTACACCTCCTGAACGTCATCCGGAGAAGGCTTCAAAATCACCTGGAGCTGATAGTGCCGATAGACCCGATTGGGATTCTCTCCGTAACGGCCGTCAGTGGGTCGGCGAGAAGGCTGCACGTATGCCACCTTGTAGGGCTGGGAACCCAGGACCCGGAAAAAGGTCTCGGGATGCATGGTTCCCGCACCTACCTCCACGTCGTAGGGCTGCTGGATGACACATCCGTAATCCATCCAGTATTCAAGTAAACTGTGAATGATCTCCTGAAAAGTTGTCATTTCTTATTGGATCCCAGTGAGCCCTACAGGAGCTCTCTGAGAAGCTTTCTCGTCTTCAATCGCTTTTCCAGGTGGTATTCTACCAACTCACTACAAAGACTTTCTAATCTTTTGCACTCCTGAGAAGAGAGTCCAACGGTCTCGAGCTCGGTAGCCTGGAGTTTCATCATTCCACCGACCTTGATTACCAACTCCGGGGGGAGCTTTGTCTCAAGAGGAGGCAGGACGCCCTCCAGCTTCAAGATCCACAACTCAAAGTATCGAGCCAGAAGGTTAATCGGAATGTTCTGGCTTGCTTTTAACACGGCAATGCTGAGACGAAAAAGCAATTCGCTCTCTTCCTCCTCCTTTGAGAACTCCACCAGCAACTCGGCAAAGTAGCTGAAATGAAGACTCATTTCCCAGCTGAACTGGAAGGCCGGAAATGCCTGGACGATCTCACAATTTTTGATGGTAACCAGTTCCCGATGTTCCTTGCGAGAAAAGGTGAGCCGTACATGGGTGAGTGGTTCTAAACTTCCACCGAAACGCCCCTTGGGCTTTTGAGCTCCATGGGCCACACCACGCACCTGTCCGAATGTCCTTGTCAGGAAGACTGCAATCTTGTGCGATTCCGAAAACGGATAGGTCCGGAGAGTAAGGGCTTCGGACTGATGGACTCTCATCACGCCGGAAGGTAGCGCAGCAGGGCGGTCGCCAGTCCCAGGAACGACAGGAATCCAACTGCATCAGTAAATGTGGTGACAAAAATACCGGATGCGATGGCGGGATCCACATTGAACTTCTTTAAGATCAACGGGATCAACGTTCCGACAATTCCTGCCACCACCACATTAATGGCCATGGACCCTCCCAGAACCAGGCCCAGCATATAGTTCCCCTTCCACAGGTACGCCACGGTACCGGCAATGATTCCCGTTGCGACTCCGTTGTTGATCCCTACCAAGATCTCCTTCCACAGGATGGCTTTCCCACTCTCCCAGCTGACGTCTCCAAGCGCCAACCCCCGGACAATGACCGTCAAGGTCTGGGTCCCCGAATTACCGCCCATTCCAGCCACTACCGGCAGGAAGACGGCCAGAAAGGAAAATTTCGCGATGGTCGGTTCATACAGCGCCACCACGGTTGCAGCCAGCAGAGCCGTCACCAGATTCACCATCAACCAGGGGAGCCGTTTTCTCACCGAGAGCAGTGCTGAAGTGTGAATATGATCATCGGCTTCAACACCGGCAAGATAGAAGATGTCCTCGGTCGCTTCTTCCTGGATGACGTCAATGACGTCGTCGACGGTGATGGCCCCGACCAACTTATTGGTATCATCCACCACCGGGATCGCCAGAAGATCGTAAAGAGCAACCTGATTCGCCACTTCTTCCTGATCCGTATCTGTTGTCACCGTAATAACGTCTGGAATCATCACCATCTTCAAAGAGGTGTTCGGGGCGACCATCAGAAGCTGCCGTAACGAAACCACACCCACCAGGTGATTTCGCTCATCAACGACGTACAGGTAGAACACCATTTCGAAATCCTGGGCGGTCTGAATGGTCTGAATGGCTTCACCAACACTGAGTTCTTCATAAAGAGAAAAGACATTGGGAGTCATGATTCTCCCAGCGGTTTCCTCATCATAGGCAAGAAGTTCCTGGACCTCACTGGACTCCTGAACGTCCATCTTTTCCAGAACCTCCTGGGCAACGACCTCCGGCAGTGCCGAGATGAAGGACGCTGCAGCATCGGACTCCATCTCCTGGATCACCTCACTGATCTCATCACTCGGTCGCTGCAGAAGAAGGTCCAGACCCCACTCCACACCCAGCGTTTTCAAGGTTTCAGAGGCCAGTTGACGATCACGCTCCATCAGAATTGAAAAGACGGAAAGCTGCTCTCGGTCGTTCATTTCGAGCATGATGCTGGAGATGTCCGCGGCACGCAGTTTTGCCAGAAGATTAGTGATGTGACTGTAGGCGTTCCTTCGGAGCAGTCTCTGCACCGAACTCGCCATGACATTGACTCTTTGGGGCCTCATAATTCAACCGCCAACTCTAACCCTCATCACGCATCCCTGCTCTCCTGCAGCGCACTCACCGTTAATCTGAACGGAACGAACCATCATTCGTCCTGCCCGGGTTGCATTCGGCCGCTCTCCCCAGCCTAGCATACAACATAGGGCGCCTCTCCTCGTGCGTCTTACCCGAGGTACGGCCTGGCGCACATCCAGGATTGCTACAGGAAATGCTGGTCTCTCCCCGTCTGGAGTCCGGTCGAAGATTCAAGGGGACAGTTGGATCTAGTCGGTATTGAGCTCTTCGGTTGAGAGCCCTTCTGGTCGCAGATGGAACTTTACGAACTGGTGAGCCCGAGACACCAATCCGGTACATAGATAAACTCCTGCCAGGGCCATCAGGACCGGTTGTGAGTAGAAGATGACACCGGCTACAAGCAAGGCTAGTAGCAGCACATTCAGGTGAGACTTCCCTCTTCCCAGATTGACCCGCTTTAAAGACGGATAACGAACGGTGCTGATCATCAAAAACGACAGTAGATACGTCACGACGGCAAAAAGAATGATGAACAGCTGTCCTTCCGGGCGGGTTCCAAACAAATGAACGGTAGCCGCCACAAATCCGGCTGCTGCAGGAATAGGAAGCCCTGCAAAATGTTTCAAATCCTTGAGCTGGATATTGAAGCGGGCAAGACGGGTAGCACCGCACATGAGAAAGAAGAAGGCCGAAAAACTAGCGAATTTACCCAGGCCTTCAAGGCCCCAGGAATAGATGAGGAGTGCAGGCGCGATGCCAAAGCTGATCACGTCAGCCAGAGAATCCAGCTGGGAACCAAAGTCGGTCGCCACGTTGGCAAGTCGAGCGACATAACCGTCCGTGAAGTCCAAAACGACGGCAATTCCGATGGCGATCGCCGCACTCCCGTAATGACCGTTAAAGGTTGCGGTCACCGCAAAGAATCCGGCGAAAATATTTCCCACGGTAAAGGCACTGGGCAGCCAGTAGGCGCTCCGGTGCAGTCTGTTAGACTGATTAGACTTTTCTCCGGCAGCCTGTCGTCTTCTTTTCAAATCAAGATTCCCTGGTCCAGTGGGCCAGAACGGTGCTTCCACCGTAGACTCGCTCGCCTTCACTGACAGCGATCTCGCATTCAGGGGGAAACACGATGTCTACCCGGCTCCCAAACCGAATTAGCCCTATTCTATCACCTTTCTTGACCTGAGCTCCTTCATTCTTCCACACCACGATACGGCGGGCGACCAGACCGGCGATCAACGAAAATGTCAGGCTTCTCTCGCCCTCAATGGTCATCGTGACCTTCTCATTTTCAACCGACGCGCGCTCATCAAAGGCCAGTCTGAATTTCCCAGGTTGGTAGTCTTTTCTGACGATCGTGCCCGCTATCGGTGCCCGGTTCACATGCACATCAAAGATGGACAGGAAAATGCTCAGATTGCACTGCCCCCCCTGGCGTTCCACCCGGATCACCTTTCCATCCGCAGGGCTTACAACGGCATTAGGGTCGTCAGGAATGGACCGTTCCGGATTTCTGAAAAAATAGATGACGAAGGCGGAGAGAATGAAAAAGACAACGGCCAACCACAGAAACTCACCCCATGTGGTCAGGACCGTCAAAAAGAGGAGCGGAATCAAGAAAGGGAAAGCCTCTCTGGTCATGGTAGCAATAAAAAAGTCTGCACGTCACGAGGCACACCACCTCCATGCGGGTCTGAAGTGCTCCTCATCAATGGCCGTGGAAATCCGGGTCTCGAACCGCTAACTCGGTGCGTGATTCGCGGGACTAGTGAACGGTTTGTTCACTCTGGCAACGGTTGATCAGAGCCTGCATATGATCCTTGAGAGCCAATTTTTTCTTCTTGAGAACGGTTTCCTCAACCTGTTCTTCGTGACTGAGATACGATTTCTCCTGCAATTCTTTGAGGTCTGATTCATAGCCCTGGTGCTGATCGACCAGCTGACGAAATTGCTGGTCGTTCTCGACCAGGTATGCCTTGGCGTCGAGCTCTTTCATATCTCCACTGTCCTCCCTGTCGATTTTGATTGTGAGTGAAAGTTATGGATGGGTGGCGCAATGAGCATCCTAATAGGAGCAAATTTAGCACATTCAACAGCCCCGATCAAGGTCACTTTTTTACCCCTTTTTACCCATTTCTGTTGCCGGAAGGCAGGGAGCGACCTCGCTCCGCTCGGTCGCGTTCCAGGTTCCACGTTCCACGTTCTACGGAAGAAGAGAAGAGCCGCTCAAGCCTGTCTTTCTCTCACCAGGTCGTCGCGAAGCGGTGCCGCCTTCATCTGAGCGAAGCGAAGAAAGGACCGGCCTGACAAGGCGCATGAGAGGAGGCCCCCGGAAGCGTACTGTACGGTACGCTGAGGAGGCGAACGAATGCAACACAGTCAGGCCGAATCATGGCGCCGATGCAGTAGAGCGGGTGTGAGATAGGCAGGCTAAAGAGCGGCTTTCTGAACTCGCGTACTGACGCCCTTCCGCAGTCCTGACCCACGTGAAACGTTAAACGTGAAACTTGAAACGCGCTGGTCGAAGACCAGCGCCCGGTCAGGGGTTCTCATCGATCGACTGAGAAACGGCTTCGCCTCTGGTGTCTTTCCAGTCCCAGTTGGATCAAGGTGTCCAGTAGATCCGAGTACTGGAGCCCGGATGCTTCCCACAGCTTGGGATACATGCTGAACTCGGTAAATCCGGGTATGGTGTTGGGTTCGCTGATCCAGAACTGACCGGTCCCACGGTCCATCAGAAAGTCGATGCGTGCCATCCCCTCCAACTGTAACGCTCTGAAAGTCCTCACAGCCAGGTCCTGTACCTGCTCCATCTCCTCCTGGCTGAGAGGAGCTGGAATGAGCAACTGGCTTGCCTCATTCAGATACTTGGCCTCATAGGAATAAAACTCCCCGGAAGGGATGATTTCACCTGCTACGGACACCCTTGGCTCACTGTTCCCGAGGACAGAGACTTCAATCTCACGCGCATCGATCCCCTGCTCGACAACCAGTTGATCATCGTAGCGAAAAGCGGTGTCGATGTGTTCGAGCAGTTCCTTGTCACTGGCACTCTTGTTGACACCAATTGACGAACCCAGATTGGCTGGTTTAACAAAGATCGGATAAGACAACGCCTCGGCAACACGCTGCAAGCAATCCTCCTGATCGTTGTTCCACTCCTGTCGAATGAGTGAGAGAAAAGACAGAACCGGCAACTCATCCTGCTGCAAAAGTTTTTTGCTGTAGAGTTTGTTCATGCCAACGGCCGAACCCCAGACTCCTGCCCCCACGTAGGGAATATTCAGAACCTCGAGGGCCCCCTGAACGGTGCCGTCCTCTCCGAAAGGGCCGTGCAGCACGGGAAACACCACGTCGGCGACAGGCGTCAAGGAAGTCAAGGTCGATACCCAGTGTTTGCCTTCCGGAAAACTAATCTCCCGGGAGACTTCCAGATTGAGTTCCTGTCGGGTCGTTTCTGGAGCATACAACGCCCCGTCTTTTCGAATCCCGAGAGCGGAAACCTGATATTTCGCTCGATCCAGATGGCGTAACACGGCTGCGGCTGACTGAAAGGAAACCTCATGCTCGGCCGATTTTCCTCCGCAAAGGAGCACCAGATGCTTTCGGACAACGCTATCGTTCACAATATCTCCTTTCCCAGAGCGGAACAGATGAGTTCTACCGCCAGTGAACCGGTGGCATTCTCGGTATCCAGGACAGGATTGACTTCTACGCAGTCCAGGGCCAGCAGTTTGCCGCTGTCGGCCAAGATCTCCATGGCCAGATGACTTTCCCGATAAGTGATGCCGCCGCGCACAGGAGTGCCCACTCCGGGTGCCACCTGAGGATCCACGACATCCAGATCAAGGCTGCAGTGAAAGCCTTCGGTCCCATCACAGGCTCGTTCCAATGCTTCCTCCATGACGGATGTCATCCCTCTCATGTCCACTTCCTTCATGGTGATCACTCTCAACCCGGCCTTTTCGATATTGATCTTTTCTCGAAGGTCAATGCTGCGAGCCCCAATGACCACGGTGTTTTCAGAATTCACTTTGGGAGAAAAATCGGCGATGTCACGCAGTTCCCTGGGGCCCAGGCCCATCAAAGCGGCCAGCGGCATGCCATGAACATTCCCCGACGGACTGGTTTCCGGAACGTTCATATCTGCATGGGCATCGACCCAGATCAGGCCGATTTTCTTGTTTTGATTTCTGAAATAAGCAGAAGTTCCTGCAATACTTCCAGCCGCCAGAGAATGGTCTCCCCCCAGGGTTAGTGGAAACTTTTCCTGCTCCAACGTCTCCGCCACGAGATTCGATAAAGTCCTGCAGATACGGGCGATCTCATTCAGGAAGACTTGTTTTTGTTCTCCCCGGTCGGCGGCTTCCGGGATCATGACCTCGACGTTGCCCCCATCCTCCACCCCGGCGTTCATTCTCACCAATGCGCCGTGGATTCCACCGATCCGTATGGCGGAAGGCCCCATGTCCACACCCCGGCGGCCGGCTCCCAAATCCATGGGTACACCGATAATCCGAACGGCTTTTCCAGTACCGCGGTTAGGCGCCCGCATTTCTCACATCTTCTCGTCACGAAGCGGCGCCGCTTTCATCTGAGCGAAGCGAAGAAAGGGCCGGCCTGACATGGCGCGTAACCCACAAGCGGGTCGCGCAACACAGTCGGGACGGATCATGGCGCCGATGCGGTAGAAGGGGTTTGGGACATGCGGGCCAGGCATTGGGCTCTTTTCAACGGGGTTTCAGGGTCAGGAAGCGGATTCGTTCAAGCGCTTGGTCAGTCGGGACTTGTACCGTGCAGCCGCATTGGAATGAATGATCCCTTTTTGAGCGGACCGATCGATCACAGCGTAGACAGCCTTCAACAACTCGCGGGCCTCATCTGTCTTCTTCTCGCTGAGGAGCTGCCGGAATCTTTTGATCTCTGTTCTCATCTGACTGCGTCTCTGGCGATTCCTGTCACGCCTGACCTCATTTTGACGCATTCGCTTTACGGCCGACTTCATATTGGGCATAAAAGGCTTCTCCTTACCAATTCCAGAGCGTTCATTATAGGGTTTCGCTCCGGCAGGTGTCAACGATCACCCGTTCCAGATGAATCTTGGGATCGCCACTGGTGGTCTTACACAATCGATCAGTCTCACGCAGACGAATCAGAATTTGAACCAGGACCTCATGGGAACAACCTCGGATATCTCTTTCCCTGCCCTTGTAACTCCAAATCTTCAACTCAGTCAAGATATCCCTGAAGGTTCTTCCCTGGTCGAGCATTTCACGTGCCGCAAGAACCCTGCGGAAATTCCAGTACAACATGGCTACAATCTGGGGGGAGGCCATTCCCGATTCAAACAACCTGCCCAGAACACGTACAGCAAGCGGAGCATCGCCGGCAGCGACCGCACCAATCAGCGCGAAAACATCGTAGTCGCGGGTTTGACGTGTCATCTGTAGAACTGAATCACGGGAAATTTCACGACTTTCCGTTTCCAACAGGTACAGCTTCTCCAGTTCCGCACTCAGTTGCTGATAATCATCCCCGATCAGTTCCACCAGAGCCTGGGCGGCAGCCTTATCCACCTGATAGTTCTCGCTCTTGGCCTTGCTCATGATCCAACCTACTGTATTCACTCCCTGAGGCATCTCAATCCTTGGAAGCTTCGACCAAATTCGAGATCGCTTCTTGGCCTCCAGAATCATGGTCGTGCGAGAAGAAGGGTCCTTGAGGTAGGAGTTCAGCTTATCCTCCGCCAAATGGGCGCTTTTCACATAGATCCACCGGCGAGGTGCTGCCCATGGCAAAGTCCGGGCCGTATTCAACAGCTCCGAAACGGTATCATGGTTGAGATCATAGACTCTCCAGTTGAAGGTTTCCGTCCCCTCCTCAACCTGATCACGACAACATTCAAAGACGCGCTTCTTCAAATAGTCCTGGTCTGTGATCAGCAGATAGGCAGGTTCAGGGGATTGGATTGTCTTTTGAAACTCTGAGAATTCGATGATCAGAATCCTTCCAAAACCGTGGTCACCACACTGGATCCGAAGTCATCGGCAATACGTCTCAAAGCGGGGTTCATTTCAGAAAAGAAGTTTTTCACATCGATGTTGATGACGTACTGCTCCCGAAAAATGTATTCGTCATTCTTGAATAATATTTCCCCGGTTTGCCGATCCCGCAATTCGACACGTGCATTGAGTGTTACCAGAAAGGTAGTCGCAAAGGTTTCTTCGCCAAAAAGGACTGGATTGGCGATCACCTGCGAGATCACCCCCTGAAGAATACTGTCGGCTTCAGCAGGTTTTCTCGAAACCCGAAAATTCGTTTTTTGAACCAGGGCCCGAATGACAGACTGGGTCAGCAGTTGCTCTACCTTGAAAGTGGTGGTCTCGTTTTCAAATGGAAGGACTGCAATGGCCGTGATTCCCGTCGGCAGTCGATTCCGAGAGGCCACCCGATAACCGCAGCCCAACTGGCCCGATACTACCAACATCACTCCCGCTATAATCCAAGCTGCTAGCCTCATGCTTTCGTTTGGCGGACCTGTCGTGCTTTCGTGCCTTCGTTTGTTGGTGTCTCTATACATCGTTCATTTTGCTAGCCCAGTCAGCTGGTCAGCTTCCCACCACGATATTCACCAGCTTGTCGGGTACGACGATGACCTTCCGGATCGTTTTACCTTCGATGAGGGACTTCGTTTTCTCATCCTCCAATGCCAGCGTCTGCATGTCGTCCCTGGAGATCCCCGGCGAAGCGGAGAACCTGGAACGCACCTTTCCATTGACCTGGATCACGATAAGCACCCCTTCTTCGCGGGCTAATTCCAGGTCAGCGGTAGGCCAGGGAGTGAAGGTGATCGAGTCAGAATGACCCAGGATCTCCCACATTTCTTCACAGAAATGGGGCGCGAAAGGAGACAGCAGCAGAGCGATTCCTTCCAGAACCTCCCGGAGAAGCCCCGCTTTCCCTTGATCCTCGCCATCCAGGTACTCATAGACGGAATTCAGTAATTCCATGATCGCCGCGATCGCGGTATTCTGATGCATCCGCTCCAAATCGTGCGTCACTTTGCGGACGGTCTGGTGAAACTTCCGGAGCAGTGCCCTGTCCTGCTCACTCAGTTCCCGTCCCTCGGCAGCAGTACTGGCCTTGGCATCTTTGACTTTCTCGAGCATTCTCCAGAGCCGGTTCAAGAAACGAAAGCAGCCTTCCAGTCCTCGATCGCTCCAATCCAGATCACGCTCGGGTGGAGCAGCAAATAAAACAAACAGACGCAGGGCATCGGCTCCATACTCCTGCACCACCTCGTCGGGCGAGACCACGTTCCCCCGAGACTTGCTCATGGCTGATCCATCCTTGAGGACCATACCCTGGGTAAACAAGCGACCTACCGGCTCATCGAACTGAACCAGACCCAGGTCCCGCATCACCTTGGTGAAAAAACGCATGTAGATGAGGTGTAAGATGGCATGCTCCACCCCCCCGATATAGAGGTCTACCGGGAACCAGCAACGGACTGCCTCCTTCTGGATCGGGGCAGAATCGAATTGTGCACTCGTATAGCGGTAGAAATACCAGGAACTGTCCACAAAGGTATCCATGGTATCCGTCTCACGACGAGCCTCACCTTGACACTCCGGGCAAGGCACGTTCACGAAGTCAGGTAGATTGGCCAGAGGACTCCCTCCCAGTTCGGTGCTCTCTATCCTGGGCAAGACGACCGGCAGGTCCTGCTCCGGAACAGGGACAGTCCCACATTTCGGGCAGTGAATCATGGGAATAGGGGTCCCCCAGTAACGCTGGCGGCTCACACTCCAGTCGCGTAGACGAAAAGTGACTCGCTTCTCGCCAAACCCCTGAGACTGTGCGAATTCCACCATCTTTTCCTGAGCCGTTCGAGAGGAAAGTCCAGAGAAGTCATCGCTGTCGGCAAGGACTCCATATTCAGTAAAAGCCTGCTCCGGCTCCGGTGGCAACGAACCCTCCTCCGGTTGAATGACGACCTGTATCGGAAGATGGTACTTCCTGGCGAATTCGAAGTCGCGCTGGTCGTGAGCTGGAACGGCCATGATGGCTCCTGTCCCGTATTCCATGAGGACAAAGTTGGCAGTCCAGATGGGGATTTTCCTTCCGTTGAAGGGATTTGTGGCATAGCGTCCCGTGAAGATTCCCTTCTTTTCGGTGTCCTCGGCGGTACGTGAATCCTTTCCCTGACGCCGGATCTCGTCGACGAATTCAGACATCCGGCGGCCAACGGCTGAATCATCCAGACCAGCGATGACCAGGGGATGCTCTGGAGCCAGAACCAGGAAGGTCGCGCCAAAAATGGTATCCACACGGGTGGTAAAGATATCGATAGCCGTTTCACCATCCTCCAGCGGGAAACTCACTGCACATCCATCCGACCTGCCGATCCAGTTTTTCTGCATGCGCCGAACCTTGTCCGGCCAGTCGCCCAGTTGGTCCATATCTTCCAACAGCTGGTCGGCATATTCGGTAATACGGAAGTGCCACTGCTCGAGTTCCCTTTCCGACACCTCGCTCCCGTCACGCCAACAGCAGCCATTGATGACCTGTTCATTGGCCAGAACGGTCTGGCATTGGTCACACCAATTCACGGCTCCCTTCCGGAGATAAGCCAGACCTTTTTTGTACATCTGCACAAAAAACCACTGCGTCCACCGATAGTATTCCGGAGAACAGGTCGCGGTCTCGCGGGTCCAATCGTAGCTCCAGCCCATTCGCTGGCACTGCTTCTTCATGGTCGCGATATTGTCCAGTGTCCACCGTTCAGGAGGTATCCCTCTCTGGATGGCTGCATTCTCAGCAGGCAGTCCGAAGGCATCCCATCCAATCGGGTGCAAGACATTCATACCCTGCATTCGCTTGAACCGGGCAATCGAATCTCCCAGGGAATAATTGCGGACATGGCCGATGTGCAGTGCCCCGGAAGGATAGGGCAGCATCTCCAGGACATAGTAGTGGGCACGGGACGAGTCCTCATGGACGACAAATTCTTCGGCTTCAGCCCAGCGCTGCTGCCATTTCTCCTCGGTTGCTATGAAATCGTAACGATCGTTCATGGTTTGATGAGCGGTCAGTTCGGAACCTGCCCGCGTTCCAGGTTCCAGGTTCCAAGTTCCACGTTTCCTTCGGTCAGTTGCCGGCCCCCTCTACTTTCGACAAGACAATCCCCTTCTGTGCCTGATACTTCCCTTTTCTATCTCCATAGGATGTACGGCATTCCTCACTGGCTTCGAGAAAAATGAGTTGAGCGATTCCCTCGTTGGAATACACCTTGACCGGCGACAAACCAGTATTGGAAATCGATACGGTGGCATGCCCTTCCCATTCCGGCTCAAACGGGGTCACGTTCACCAGGATCCCACATCTGGCATAACTGGATTTTCCTGTACAGATGGTCAGAATATTTCTGGGAATTCTAAAGTACTCAACGGACTGGGCCAGCACAAACGATCCACCGGGAATCACGCAGTGATCACCTTCAAAATCCTCAAACGACTCTGGGCGAACATCTTTGGGATCCAAGACCAGAGAGTCCCTCTGGCGATAGATCTTGTATTGTCGATCCACTCGAAAGTCGTAACCGTAAGAGGAAACCCCGGAAGATATCTCACCCTTTCGGACCTGGGATTCCTGGAAAGGAACAATCATCTGTTGCTCCCTGGCCATACGAGTAATCCAGTGATCCGGTTTCACACCCATACTACTTTTCTCCTAGTCAACCAAAGAGTCGAAAGTTTATCCGAGTCCAATTATAAAGTCCAAAATAGTTGACAGACCTAATAAAGCCAAGTAAAGTCGAATTAACGGTTTATGGAGGAAATACCAAGCAGTGATTAAACAGGATATCGTCAGTTGCGTGGCCACCAAGATGGGCATTACCAAGGTGAAAGCGGAGGTTGCTGTTGACTCGGTTTTCGGTGCACTCAAGCAAGCCATGAAGAAGGGCGAGCGCATCGAACTTCGGGGATTTGGTGTCTTTGTGGTCAAACCCCGCAAGAGTGGTATTGGAAGAAATCCAAGGACAGGCGACGAGGTCCCCATTCCTCCCGGTAAAACCGTTCGGTTCAAACCGGGCAAAGAAATAAGATTCACACAATAGCCGGTTTGAATTGGGATCACCCACTTCCTGCTGATCAGTCTTCCGAACTCCCTTACCCGACCATCCCCACCCCTCCTGCACCGGAAAAAACCAAGGTAGTCCTCCCGGCCGTGTTGCTTTTGTGCACATTTATCACCAGCTTGACGGCCGGATTTATGTGGCATGTCAGGTTTGTCAGCCAAAGTTCCAGTGAACTGGCAGGGCGAATCACCGGGGTCCTGACCAACCCCATGGATCTGTTGAACGGTCTTCCATTCGCTTTCACGATCCTGATCATCCTGCTGGCACACGAGATGGGCCACTATCTGGCCTGCCGTTACTACGGGATCAATGCCACTCTTCCCTATGTCATACCAGGACCACCGCCGTTCAATCCCTTCGGGACCTTCGGTGCGGTGATCAAGATCAAGTCCCTTTTTGCGGATCGCCGTCAGCTTTTTGATGTTGGAATTGCCGGCCCCCTGGGGGGGTCATTTTCATCATCCCCGCCTTGATCATCGGAATTCAACAATCCACGGAGATGGTTTTTCAGGAATCGACCCAGCAAACCATGGAGTTCGGTGAGCCTTTGCTATTCCAACTGGCGACGTCCCTTTTCTTTTCAGGCGGTCCCGATGCGGCGATCCGACTCCATCCCATCGGATGGGCGGCATGGTTCGGCATGCTGGCCACCAGTATTAATCTACTGCCCATTGGTCAGCTCGATGGTGGCCACATAATCTATGCACTCTTCGGAACACGCAGCCATCGATTCATTTCCTACACCAGCTTCGGGGCCCTGGTTGGTATCAGCCTTTATTCGTGGCCCATGATGGGATATCTACTGTTCGCCTTCATCCTTCTTTTCCTCGGATTTCGTCATCCCAGGCCCCGCACCGAGTTCCCCTCGTTGGGACTGAAACGAAAGATCATTGCTTTGATCGGATTCATCATCTTCGTCCTGACGTTCATTCCAGTTCCGGTCCGAATCATCCAGCACGTGGGCCGCCTGTGAAGTTATCTCCACCCCTTAGGGTCCGGTACTCCCAGGTAGAACAGTCGGACATCGTTCGAGACTACTTCGGCCCCCTGGGAGCTGAAGAAACTCCTCGTTGTCCTCACTGTGGAGAACTTCTTCACTTTGACACCCGCCAGGTTGCCGGCAGTCAGTTCCAGATGAAGGTGCAATGTTCAGAGTGCCCCGCGGTTTTTCGCTGGGAGCAGACCGAACCGGAACAGCCCTGGAAACCCCTCTACCTCAAATACTTCGTTGAGGGTTATCAGGGGAACGATAGAATTCGCTGTCCCCTTGATGACTGCTACATCAGCTACACGGAATTCAATGATGGCGTGGTTGAGTTTCGCTGTCCCTTTTGCAACCGACGAGGCAGGGCAACCGTATCGTGTAGTCGTCCGGGCCTCGCTCCGCTCGGCCGCGTTTAACGTTTCAGGTTTAACGTTTCACGAAACTAGAGAAGAGCCGCTCTATGAGCGGCTTTCCAGATTCGGCGCCCTGAGGCGCCTCCCACACTCAGGACACTTCTCGACCAAACCATCCGGGTGATTTGGGTTTTGGGACACTCTGGCCCGTGCGCCCCCACCCTTTTTTTCGTGGAACGTGGAACCTGGAACGTGGAACGCGCGGGTCGCAGACCAGCGCTCGGTCAGGGGACCCGCACTCTGCCCACGGTATTCTCGTTGGTTCCAAACCAAATCTCTCGGGAAGGCTGATGAAACACCATGTGGCGAACCGTTCCACCACCGCTTCCGATCTCGGTGATGCTGAAGAACTTCTCGGTTTTGGGATCGAACCCGACAAAGCGGTTGGGTTGAGGAAGGGTCTCAACAAACCAGAGACGATCCTTGTCATCCACGGTCATGGCATAAGGTCGCGACTGCCCCTTGGCCGGATTCTCCCACTCGGTGACCTGGCCCGTGGCCGCATCTAAACGCCCCAGATAACCTCGAGCGTAATCGACGTACCAGATCATGCCATCGGAAGTGAGTGCTAACCGTCGAGGCCGGGCCTCCTGGTTGGGAAGCGGGTACTCGGTCAACTCCATGGTGTTCGGATCAACCGTGGCGATTTTGTTGGTTCCAAACAGGCAAATCCAGGGCCGGTTGTCCGAATCGACTACAATGCCGTACGGCCTGGCCCTGGGCGTGGGCACGCTGACCAGTCGAATATCGCCTGTGTCGATATCGAAATGACCGACGAAATTACCGCGTTGAACGGTGAACCAGATGTCTCCATCGTGGTCAAACGTCAGAGTGTGAGGGTCTCCGGCATCCGGATTCGGCATCATGAACTTGGTGATCTCACCCGTGCCGGCATCCAGTCTTCCGATGTGAGATGCCCGGTTGCCTGCATACCAAATGGACCCGTCTTCTCCGACAATCACGTTGTGAGGTCCGGTTCCGGGATCCAGATCATAGCGCTTGAACTCCCGAACCTTGGGGTCAAAGTAACCCACATAGTGACCAGCCTGCCCCACAAACCAGATCTGATCCTGAATTCTCAGATAGGGATCGCGCGGCCGGGTCTTGCCCCAGGGAACTTCCCACTCGTTAATCTGTACCTCGACATTCTGGGCCACGAGTTGGACAGGCCATACCCAGAGCATCAACACGAGAAGAGCTGATTTTTTCCAGTCAATCATCATCAGAATACACCCCAATAAGTGGCTAGTACGGACCTCAAGTTTACCTCAAGAGGGATTGCATCACCAATCGGTTCCGAGACCCACCAGCAAAAGAAAAAACACGATGATCGCCGCCAGCAGATAGACCAGCTGTCGAAATCGGTAACGCTCCTGAAATGCTTCGTATTTTTCCTCCCACTTGTGGTCTGCCAGTTCCAACGGCTCAGTATTCATGGGGCCTTCGGGAACCCGCAGATCAGAGATGTGTTGCAAATCGATAAATCGAGGGAGGAACCAGAAAAAGACAGCCGTCCCAATGAGAAAAACCAGCATCCACAGGCTGCGTTCAGAGAAAGAAGAAATGACAAGAACCGCCAGCGTAACCACCACCAGCAGAAGGATCCGAAAGTAGGCCCAGGGGACGGTTGGTCGGAACTCAGCTCCGCATCTTGGACAGCTTAGCCGACCCGGTGTCAGCAAGGCATCAGTCCACAAACGAGCTTTACAGACAGGGCAACGCTGAGACATCAATCACGATGAAAATAATGTTCCGGCACAATGGAACCGTCCATTATGGAACCGGCTACCACGGAAGCGACTTTTTTTCGCAACGAAGTGACACTTCCCCCACCCTCGGGATGAACGCGGTTGGTGAACAGGATGACAAAAGCCTGACTGAAAGGATCAATCCATAACGAGGTGCCCGTGAAGCCCGTGTGCCCGAACGAGCCGATCGGAAAAAGATCGCCACGCGGGCCACTATAGGGTGAACGGATGTCAAACCCGATACCACGCCAGGGTTCTGTGCCTTCCGGGGACTGGGATGT
The DNA here is from genome assembly GCA_036445815.1 of Acidobacteriota bacterium. Classification (GTDB taxonomy): domain Bacteria; phylum Acidobacteriota; class UBA6911; order RPQK01; family JADFOI01; genus JAPYTY01. The sequence goes on from JAZFRU010000270.1 coordinate 27,286, forward strand.
CGTCATTTTGAGAACAGCCAGAGGGGACAGAATCCGAACGCCTTTGAACTCTCCTAAATTGAGTATCATCTGGGCGTAGATGGCGGTATCTTCGACGGTCGAAAAGAGCCCTGCATGCCCTGCATACCCCCCCATCCTGAACGTGGTGGGGTCGTGTACGGCCCCCTGAAGCATGGTCCCATTCCTGAATTCGGTCGGAGCGATACGACTTTGAAGCTCCTCAGGGGGGAAAAAGTAGGTGTGCTCCATCCCCAACGGCTCAAAGATCCGTTCGGCCGAAAATTCGTGTAAAGGTTGGCCGCCTACCTTGCGGATTAACTCGGCAAGAACCAGGTAATTGATATCGCTGTAGATGAAGGTCTCCCCCGGAGAGGCCACCAGTTGCTCATTCAGAGCTCTCTCGATACCGTCGTCATAGCCCTCCCACAGGTCATCCAGATCCAGGTCGGGACGCAGCCCCGAGTAGTGGGTCAACAGCTGGAGAACCGTAACCGATCCCTTGCCGTTCCGGGCAAAGTCGGGAAGATGCACGGACACCCGATCGGTCAGGGATAGCCTCCCCTCCTCCACCAGGAGCATGACGGAAGTGGCCGTCGCCAAGACCTTGGTCAAGGAAGCCACATCGAAGATCGTGTCCACGGATACCGGTTCCTTGCGAGGCACCAGACTCTTGTACCCAAAAGCCTTGCGGTACACCACCTTTCCCTTGCGGGCCACCAGAGCAACGGCACCGGGAGTTTCCTCTTCCTCGATTGCCCGTTGGATCACCTGATCCAGGCGGGCCAGTCGCAGGCTTGACATACCGACCTCTTCAGGACTTGCCAGGGATAGGATCTGTGCCTGAAGCCCGCCGATCGCCACCCACCAGACCAGCAATCTCAACAGCATTCTTCCCCTCCAGCCAGGAGTGCTCGCCCTACTTTGTACGTCAAAGAGAGTTCTTCCCAGGCACTAATCACCCTGCAATGGCATACTATCACCGTGCCCCGACCGGAATATTATGATGACAATTAACTCGAAAACGTCACACCTCAGCCAGTTCGAAGAGTACACCGAGGAACTCATGCTGCTCCGGAGCGTCCTCTCCACCTTGTCCTGGGATCAGGAAACCATGATGCCAGTAAAGGGGGGAAACTTTCGGGCAAAACAGATTGCTTCCCTCTCAGCACTCTTCCACCAGAAACTTACCTCACCCTCCCTGGGGGACCTCCTCAAACATCTGCAGGATGCAGATCTGGAATTGTGGGCCCAGGCTGCGGTTCGCGAAATCAACCGAGAAAGAGACAAGGCCCTGCGGCTTCCCGAGCGACTGGTCCGGGATTTGGCTGAAACCACTTCCCTGGCCTATGAGATCTGGGTTCAGGCCCGTGGCCAGTCTGACTGGTCGCTGTTTTCACCCTGGCTGGAAAAGATTCTTCGACTCAAACGAGAGGAGGCGCGTTGCCTGCAAGAGTCTGATTCACTGTACGACGCCCTGCTGGATCACTACGAACCCGGCATGACGGTTCAGATGCTGGACCCGCTCTTTGCGGTCGTGAGACCGCGACTAACCCAACTACTCTCCCAGATCCAGTCCTCAGGCAAGCAGGTCAGTGAGGACGTATTCAAGGGTCATTTCCCCGCTGCCCAGCAGAAGAATCTCGGGCGTCAGGTACTTTCCGCCATGGGTTTCCAATGGGAAGCAGGCCGGTTGGATCGCTCCCCTCATCCTTTCTGTACGGGCCTCTCCCCCCTGGATGTTCGCATCACGACTCGCTACTCGGAAGACGACTTCGCGTCCTCACTGTTTGGAATCATTCACGAAGGAGGGCATGCCCTTTACGAGCAGGGACTGGGCTCCCAACACTACGGATCTGCTGCTTGCGATGCTATTTCACTGGGAATACACGAATCCCAGTCACGCCTTTGGGAGAACCAGGTGGGTCGCAGCCGAGCCTTCTGGGAATACTGGTTTCCCCACCTGAAAGAAAGTTTTCCTGGACAGCTGGATCACATTCCGCTGGATACCCTGGTCCAGGGCATCAATCGAGTTGAGGCTTCTTTGATCCGCGTGGAGGCCGACGAGGTCTCTTACGGCCTTCACATCATCCTGCGTTATGAGCTGGAAAAACTCATGATTGAAGGAGAACTGGAGGTCTCGGACCTGGAGGCAGCCTGGAATGCAACCATGGAGGAATACCTGGGTGTGGTTCCCTCCAATGCTGCAGAAGGAGTTCTTCAAGACATCCACTGGTCCCACGGCAGTCTGGGGTACTTCCCCACTTATTTACTGGGGAATCTTTACGCTGGACAAATCTTCCATCAGGCCAATCAGGCCATGCCTGGACTGGAAGATGACATCCGCCAGGGCAATTTTCTCGCCCTGCGTGAATGGTTGCGCCAGGAAATCCACCAGCGCGCCAAAACCGTCACGGCGGAGACACTCATTCACGACATCAGCCATGAGCCCCTGAGTCCCCATTACTTCCTCGATTATCTGGAAGACAAATTCAACCACCTGTATGAGCTCCATGGGTCTTGAGATGCCTGCCTTCAAGATTGCAATGCTGCAGGCTCTGCTGGCGGTTTGTTTCACCACTTCAGGGACTGTGGCCCAGGACCCCGTCCAATCAGGAGCCGACCGGATCCTCGAGAATCCCTACCTGAGCTGGATCCAGGGAAAGCGAGTCGGGTTGATCACCAATCCTACCGGCGTGACTTCGACACTGAACTCCACCTGGGACCTACTCTCCCAACACCCGGACGTTGACTTGAAGGCCCTCTTCGGCCCCGAACATGGAATCTTTGGCCAGGCGCAGGCGGGAGATCACGTCTCCGACTCCGGGAAAGTCTACAGCCTGTACGGTGAGACTCGAGCTCCGACCGCTGAAATGCTGGAGGGTGTGGAGGTCCTGATCTACGACATCCAGGACGTGGGTGTGCGTTTTTATACCTACATTTCCACGATGTACCTGAGCATGCAGGCGGCGGCCAAACACGGCATCCCTTTCATTGTTCTGGATCGACCGAACCCGATTGATGGTTCACGAGTCGAAGGCCCCATTTTGCAAACCGAAAAGAAGTCCTTTTTAGGACTTGTGGGACTCCCCATTCGTTATGGAATGACTCCGGGCGAACTGGCTCGGATGCTCAATGGGGAAACCAACCTGGGATCCGATCTCAAAGTGGTTCCTCTGAGCGGTTGGCACCGGCAGGATTGGTACGACCAGACTGCCCTGGAGTGGGTCCTACCCTCTCCCAATATGCCCACTCTCACCACTGCCACCCTCTATCCAGGCCTGGGACTGATCGAGGGCACTAACCTGTCGGAGGGTCGGGGAACCAGTCTTCCTTTTGAGTTGGTGGGAGCCCCATGGCTCAGCGGCCAGGAATTGGCCAAACGATTGAACCGTCTACCACTGGCCGGTGTCCGCTTTCGTTTCCAGACCTTCACTCCGACCACCTCCAAATACCAGGGAGAGCCGTGTCAGGGAGTTCAGATCCACATTCTGGATCGGACAACCTTTCAACCCCTTGAGGTTGCACTCCATCTGTTGCAGGAGGTCCAAATGCTTCACCCGGAACAGTTTCAATGGAACACGACCTTCCTGGATCGTCTGGTAGGCAACAGCTGGGTTCGTGAAGCTTTGTCCGAGGGCAGACCGGTGGATGAGATCGTGAACCGCTGGCAACAGGAACTGAAGGAATTCAAGGAAGTGCGGAAGAGGTATCTGTTGTACCGCTGAGCGGGGGAGCGCTGGTCGCAGACCAGCGCGTTCCACGTTCCAGGTTCCACGTTCCAAGTGGGTCCGGAGTGTTGGAGACGCCTCCCACAATCCGGACACGATCACAGCCAACCCATCCAAATTAACTGGGTTTTGAGACAGCCTGGGCCCTGCGCCCCTACCCGTTTTCTCGTGGAACGTGGAACCTGGAACGCGGTTGAACGCCAGTGAGGCCGCTTATTCCATCCTGGCCCAGTATCGCTCGAGCAACAGATTGAACTCGTCAGTATAGCGGATGCTGTCCAGGTCGGAACTGACCTTGAGCAGTTCCTCCGCTATCTGCCGGACATAGGTTTCCGCGTCCTTTTCGAAGGCTTGCTGAAGGTGCTTCAAGGCCTCTTCCTGGGCCCCTTGATCGGCCCACATAAAGGCCAGTCGAAAGTGGGCATGGGCGCTGTCGACTCCATGATCAAGGGCCTTGAGATAGTACACCTGGGCTTGATCGAGATCCTTCGCCTCGTCCAGCACCAGCGCCAAGTTATAGTTCGCAGATCCGTCGTCGGGATCCAGTTCAACCGCCTGTTCGAGAAAGCGGCGAGCCTGTTTAATTTCGTCCAGATTGAACAGGAGCGTTCCCAGGTTGAACAAGGTACCGAAGTCCCGATTGTTGTAGCGGAGAGCCCTTTGGTAGGCCTCAACCGCTTCTCTCTCCTTTTTCTGGGCCGAGAGAACGTCTCCCAATTGAATCCATAAAGCGGCATTGTCCGGCTCCCTGCCAAGGCCTCTTCGAAGGTAGTCTTCGGCCTGCGGATAGTCTTCCTGACGCTTGGCGATGACACCCAAATTCCCGAGATTGGCGGCTGACGTCAAATCTGCCCGCAGCAGTCGCTTCCTGGCTTCTTCAAGTTCACCCCGATCCAAAAGGAGATAACCCAGTGCCTGGGACAGCTCCTGATGATCGGGCTCGATGCCTTCGGCTATTTGAAAATGTTCCAGGGCTGGATCTCCCTTGCCCTCATCCCGGTAGACAAGCCCCAGAAGGAAATGCGCCTGGAAGTCGTCTGGAAAGGCCAACAGGAACTTCTGATAGCTCTTGATGGCCTTCTCATTTTGACCCAGGGATTGCTGCGACAGCCCCAGGTCGAAGAAGGCTTCCAGCAAACTGGCATTCAGATCCAAAACTCGCTCAAAGGCTCTCACTGCCTCTGAGTACTGCTGCCTTTGATAGTGCACCCGACCCATAAATTGCCAGGCCTGGTAATTCTCGGAATCGAGTGCCAGCGTTCGGGTTAGATCCGATGCGGCCAGGTCCAGTGAATTTTCTTCAAATCGCAACCGAGCGCGGAGCAAGTAGCCGCGAGGGTCTGTTTCATCCAGCCTGATCAATTCATCGAGCTGGTCTGCGGCCAAACCAGGTTGTTCTCGCTTGATATAGACGAGTGCCAGGTTGTACCGCGCAATTGCAAAATCTGGGGCCAGCGCCACTGCCTTTTCAAAGTACTCCACCTGTTGTGCGGAGTTTTCCTGATCCGTGCCAATCAGTTCCTCTCCCTTGCTAAACCAATCCAGGGCCACCGGGTCCACAGTCTCGATTGTCTGAAGGAGCCCGCCCAACAGGAATATGGCTAATGAAATCAACACGCAGTTATTCTAGCCCAGATGGTGTGTTGGATGTTGAAGACCTCTGACCTTCGGGTTGACGGGGTAACATGGCTGGATTTTGAAACGGAGAAGGCGCCTCCTCAGGTCATGGTGGCCTTCGCCAGTGATCCTTGATGTCAATACCATGCCGACCCAGGCGTCATGAAGTTGCCACAAAGCCTGATAGATGGGGAACTCAGAACTGAAGACTTTTCGGAGTTATCGGGTGCCTCTTCTCCCTATCACCTATCCTGCAACTCCTTGTTTAACCGAAAATCAAGGCTCAATCAGAGTCCTGCTTGATATCCTCGAAATGAGTCATATCCCGGAATTCCTGATAGCGTCGAGTGACCTCCGGGTAGGTGAGTTCCCTGAACCGATCCAGAGAGAATTTCTCCACACAATAACTGGCCATGACCGATCCAAAGATGATGGCCTGGCGGACGGCTTGGACATCACGCCGATTCACACCTGCCAGGTACCCCACAAAGCCTCCGGCAAAGCTGTCTCCCGCTCCGGTGGGATCAAAGACATCTTCCAGGGGATACGCAGGTGCGCCGAAAACCGTCAGACCCTCTCCTGTGGGGAGTTCATTGTGGGATGGAGTTCCCTCTGAACCTCTATAAAACATCAGAACTCCGTATTCCCCTCGTTTGATCACCAGGATCTTGGGGCCCCAGTCGAGAATCTTCCGTGCCCCCCGGACCAGATTGGACTCCTGGGCCAGCTGGCGTGCCTCGGCGTCATTCACCAGGAGAATATCGACCGATTTCAGGGTCTCCAGAAGAGCCTCGAAATGACCTTCAATCCAGTAGTTCATGGTGTCACAGGCCACCAGTTGAGGGGCTTTCACCTGGGAGAGAACCTGGCGCTGGAGAGAAGGGTCAATGTTGCCGAGGAAGACATAACTGGAATCTTGATACGACTTGGGAAGAGTCGGACGAAAGTCGGACAAGACATTCAGCTGAGTGTCCAGTGTCTTCGCCTCGTTCAGATCGTGACCATACTCCCCTTTCCATCGAAAGGTCTCGCCATCCATGTACTCGAGTCCCTCCAGATCAACATTCCTGGATTCAAGAAGCTCGACATCCTGCTGCCGAAAGTCACGACCGACACAAGCCACCAGATCCACCTGAGTAAAGAAACTCGCCGATACACTGAAATAGGTGGCAGAACCTCCCAGTACCTCTTCCACTTCACCAAAAGGAGTCTTGACCGAGTCATAGGCAACCGAGCCTATCGCTACGATGGATGACATAATAATTCTTTCTCTTATAGATGTTTATCGATGATTATCTTTAGTTTTTCCCTGGTGCTGGAAGGAATCTGATCTGCCGGGGTAAGGATCGCATTTTCTAGAGCATGCTGGCAGGTACAGTCCACTGTTTCGGGGAGGCTCTGAATAATCTCTTTAATCAAACGCTGGGCTTTCTCGCTGTTTTGGCTCAGGTACCCGATCAGAGTTTCCACCGTAACGGGTGCCTCTTCCTCATGCCAACAATCGTAGTCCGTGACCATCGCGATCGTAACGTAGCAAATTTCGGCCTCTCGAGCCAATCTGGCTTCCTGCAAGTTGGTCATCCCGATCAAGTCCATTCCCCAACTCCGATAGAGGAGGGACTCGGCACGAGTGGAGAAGGCCGGACCTTCCATACATAGGTAAGTTCCCCCGCGCTTGATGGGTAAGTCAATTTCACCGGCCGCCGCTTCTGCCTGATCGGCCAGCTGGGGACAGATCGGATCGGCGAAACTGATGTGGGCCACAACGCCCTCTCCGAAGAAAGTCGATATCCGCAAGCGGGTACGGTCCACAAACTGGTCAGGCAGCACGAAATCCATTGGCTTGTGTTCGATTCTCAAGGAACCGACGGCGCTGGCCGAAAGAATTCGGGTCACTCCCAGTTTTTTGAACCCATAGATGTTCGCTCGAAAATTGATCTCACTGGGAAGAATCCGGTGATGTCTGCCATGCCGAGCCAGAAAGGCCACCCGTTTGCCGCTCAAAACCCCTATCACGTAGGTTTCACTGGGACTCCCGAAGGGGGTCTCGACTTGAACTTCTTCCCTTTCCTCCAGGTCGGACATTGAATACAGTCCACTGCCGCCAATCACACCGATTTCTGCTTGTTTCATTGTGCCTCCCAGGGCTTCGGTTGCAGCACGTACCGCCCTTCTTCCCTGGATAAGTATCCCAGAGGAAAGTCGTGATCATGTTCCAGAAAAAGGAGCCATTTCTCTTCCACGGCCTGCTGATAGATTCTCTTCCGAACCTGGAGCGTGGTCACAGGAAAAAGATCATAGCCCATGATCCAGGGGAGAGGAACGTGAGCAGATGTGGGACATAGGTCTGCGATGAAAAACATCACCTGATCCTCCGACTGGATCTTGACGGAATAATGCCCCGCAGTATGGCCCGGGGTATGAACCAACTTCACCCCGGGAACGACCTCTGGTTCATCATCAAACAGGTGCAACAACCCTCTCTCCTCCAAAGGTCTCCAGTTATGAGGGAAATAGGTGGCCGCAGTGCGCTCATTGGGCTGATTGGCATCTTCGTACTCCCGGCGAGAGATCCAATATCTAGCTCGAGGAAATGTGGGAACGACCTCATCTCCCTGGTAACAGGTATTTCCCCCACTGTGGTCGAAGTGAAAGTGCGTGTTCAGAACGATGTCGATATCAGCTGGTTCAAGAGAGACCCGTCCCAGTTCCTGCAAGAGATTCGTCTCATGTTCAATTCGGTAAATTTGAATCTCTTTTTTGGAGTACTTGGAGCCACAACCGGTATCAATCAGGATGTTCTTCTCACCGTTCTGGATGAGAAGACAGTTGAGACCCAACCGGATACGATTTTGTGAGTCGGGAGGTGTTTTCTTCTGCCAGAGGTTCTTGGGTACGACTCCAAACATCGCCCCGCCATCCAGCCAGAGAGTGCCATCGGAGATGAGGTGCAACTGAAACTGGCCCCACTTCACGACGCCTCCTCCGAAAGATGCTGGGAAAGCTCAACCAAAACACCTCCGGTTGAGTCGGGATGAATAAAAGCGACCAAACGATTTCCTGCACCTGAACGCGGCTTTTCATCAATGAGCTTGATGTTTCGTTCCTTCAACATCTCCAGATGCTTTGCCAGGTCCTCGACTTCAAAAGTGAGGTGATGGAGCCCCTCTCCACGCGCCTCCAGGGAACGATGGACCGGAGAATCGATGTCAGTCGGTTCAATGAGTTCGATCGCTGAATCACCGACCGCCATCACTGCCACCCTGACCTTCTGGTCCTCGACGACTTCAATGATGTCTACCTCCAGACCGAGACTCTTGTAGAATTCCGAGGTCACGGCGATGGAACGTGTGGCGATCCCGACGTGTGCGATTTTCTTGACCCGGTTACTCACGACACTCCTCCTCAAGGCCCAGCACACTCAACAATTGCTCCACGATGGTATAGGGATCCAACTCTCTGGTCATCATTTTTTCAGCGTACTGATCCAATGTTTCACTGGGCATTTTTTCCAGGATCGTTTCGGTTAAACGACTCTGTAAAAGCTGGCAAAGCTGTTCACGACACCAGGAAATATCCCGGCCTTTCAGACTCCCTGACTCACCCAGAAGACTGCGATACTTCTGAATGGCATCCGCGAGTTCGCCAAGCCCTTCCCCCTCGGTGGCGACGGTCTTGATAATGGGCGGCGTCCAGCCATCGCTTCGACCACTCGCGATGGACAACAACTCCTGAAGATCTTTCTCTACGGCAGAGACTCCCTGACGGTCCGCCTTGTTCACGACATAAATATCTCCAATTTCCATGATCCCAGCCTTGAACGCCTGAATGTCATCACCCATTCCCGGAACCAGCATCAACAAAGTTGCATGGGCCGTTTTGACAATTTCCACCTCGTCTTGCCCCACGCCTACGGTTTCAACGATCAGAAATTCAAAGCCTGCAGCATCCAGAATCATCAAGGTTTCATCGACAGCAGCCGAGAGTCCCCCCAGGTGGCCACGCGTGGCCATGCTGCGGATAAAAACCCTGGGGTCGGTAAACAGTGACTGCATTCGCACGCGATCACCCAGAATCGCTCCTCCCGAGAAAGGCGAGGTGGGATCCACCAGGATGATTCCGACCTTGACTCCAGAAGCCGCATAGTGCCGAGCCAGCTGATCGACCAAAGTGCTTTTTCCCGTGCCTGGACTTCCCGTCACTCCGATCACAAAGGACCGACCGGTATGAGGAAACAGTTCCTTGAGAAACCGAGTCAACTCCCGTCCGGTGGTATTTTCCACCTGGGTGATGGCACGGGCGACGGCACGCACCTCCCCATCAAGAATCTCCTGAATCTGCTGTGAATGTTTAATGGCGATGGCTTTCTTTGTTCTTCTTTATGCCAGCAATTCTCTGGAGATGACCATGCGCTGAATCTCACTCGTTCCTTCTCCGATAGTGCCCAGCTTAGCATCTCGCCAGTACTTTTCCGCCGGATATTCTTTGGTGTATCCGTATCCTCCGTGGATCTGAATCGCCTGCTCAGACACCCACACCGCCGTTTCCCCCGCATACAGTTTCGCCATGGAGGAAAGTCTCGGCACCACCGACTGCTGCTGCTTCGTCCAGGCTGCTTCGTAGGTGAGCAGGCGTGAAGCCTCTATGCGGGTGGCCATTTCAGCCAGCTTCCATTGGATGGCCTGAAATTCCGAAATCTTCTGGCCAAACTGTTCCCGTTCTCTGGCATACTTCAAGCTGCAGTCCAGGGCCCCCTGGGCAATTCCCAGAGACATGGCGGCAATACTGATTCTTCCACCATCGATAACCCTCAGGGCATCGGTCAAGCCCTCCCCTTCTCGCCCTAACAGATTCCCCTCCGGCACCCGGCAGTCATCCAGGGCCAGAGACGCCGTTTCACTGGATCTGCAGCCCAGTTTGTTCTCTTTTTTTCCAGGCACGAGGCCTGCGGAATTCTTCTCAACGATAAAAGCGGACAGACCATGCTTGCCTTGATCTGGATCCGTGACCGCCAGAATCACATACACATCAGCCGAGCGTCCATGGGTACAAAAGCTCTTGGTGCCATTCAAGACCCATGATCCCGCTTCTTTGACCGCACGGGTCCGAGTACTGGCCGCATCACTTCCCGATCCCGGTTCGGTCAGGGCCCATGCTCCCAGCGCCTGCCCACTGGCCAACGGTCTCAGATAGGCCTCCTTCTGCTCTTCGTTCCCGATTAAATCGATGTGATTGACGCACAGGGAATTGTGGGCCGCGACCGACAGGGCCAGGGAGCCGTCGATACGGGAGAGTTCCTCCATCACGATCACGTATTCGGGATAACCGAGCCCTGCGCCCCCGTAATCGGGTTCTACAATCGCCCCCATCATGCCCAGCTCCCCCAGCTGCTTCAGAGTTTCTATCGGGAATTCTTGCTTCTCATCCCACTCCAGGACATGAGGGGCGATTTCTTTGAGAGCAAAGTCGCGGATGGTCTCTCGCAGGATTATTTGCTCTTGAGTGTACCCATAACCCACGCCCTCATCTTACCGGATTGTGGGAGAGGAAGTCAGCTGGTCAGCGCTTCGACCCTTCGGGCCTCGCGCGTTTCGCGTTTCAGGTTTAACGTTTCACGAAAAGCAAGAAAAGCCACTCACACAACGGCTCTCCGGAATCGGCAAGGGACTTCATTCTTCCGTTCGTGAAACCTGAAACATTAAACGTTAAACGCACTGGTCGAAGGCCAGCGCTCGGTCAGGGGTCAGGGTAGTAACTTCAAGAGTTCCGTACACACGTAGTCCACCTGCGCTTCAGTCATGTGCGGGAACATGGGAAGGGAAAGAATCGATTCTGCAGCAGTCTCCGCTTCGGGAAAATCCCCCTCTTGATATCCCAGATAACGGTATCCTTCTTGAAGGTGAAGCGAAATCGGATAGTGCAGTCCGGTTTGTATTTCACGATCAGACAGGGCCTGGCTGATGCGCAGCCGATCGGGCACCCTCACCACAAAGACATGATAGACGTGCCTTCGCCCGGCCGGTTCGACGGGCAGGACAACACGATCATCCTGGAGCCTTTCCAGATACCACCCGGCCGCCCTTCTCCGCCCCTCATTCCAGTCATCCAATCTGGGCAATTTGGCATTCAGAACCGCACACTGCAACGCATCCAGCCTGATGTTCCATCCGCGCGATGAGGTGTAAACATATTTTTCACTCTGGCCGTGGTCGCGCCACACCCGCATCTTGCGATCCTTTTCAGGATCATCGGTCACGACCGCTCCACCATCCCCCATGGCTCCCAGGTTTTTACCGGGATAGAAGCTGAACGCACCGGCTTCCCCGAAGGTTCCGACCTGTTTCTCCTGACCGTTCATCGAGTAGAGAGCACCATGAGCCTGAGCGGCATCCTCAATGACCTTCAAGCGAAACCGATCGGCCAGCGCCAGAATCGGCGTCAGTTCCACCGGCAGGCCATAAAGGTGAACGGGGAGCACGGCAGTAACCCGGCGGTTGGACTGTTTATTCACCAGCTGGCCGTCGGGCTGAACTTGGCACTTTTGTTCCAGGAACTCAGCAAGCCGACTGACCGACAGGTTGTAGGTGTCCTTGTCGATATCGACGAAAACGGGGTGGGCTCCCACTGCAATGACGGCTTCAATGGTGGCGACAAAGGTATGGGGAACGGTGATAACCTCTTCATCCGGCCCCACGCCGGCCGCCATGAGGGCCAGTTTCAGAGCATCGGTACCACTGGCACAGGACACCGCAAAGCGAGCTCCGCAGTAACTCGCAAAGTTCTCTTCAAATGTCTTGACATAGGGCCCCCCGATGAAACTGGACTGATCGATAATCTCGGCAATGAGAGTATCGACTTCCACCCGTACTTCCCGATGGAGGGCCCCGAGATCAGCAAAAGGTACCTTCATACTCGTTGGTTCCAGGAGAAAGTCTAGTCGCCGTCGGCCGAGAACTGGGCGGTCAGGCGATAGGTGCCCCAGGTGATCACCAGCTTCGAGGGACCGTCGCTCCCTTCCAGGTCCAGGGTGAGCTGCTCCACATGAGGGTGTCCGTCCTCGAACGTCAAGGGAACCGTCGCCAATGTTTCCTTGGGTGTGAAATTGTCTCCAACCGACTTACACACCACCAATTGCCAACTGCCGGGCTCCAACATGTGGGCCAGCAAGATGTAGGACCCCGCCGGAACGGGACTGTCTCCAAAACGAAGAGAGGTCTCGGTTTCCAACACCGTGTTGGTGTCGGCCCCCAGTCTCCAATAACTTCCGGGGCGCATCATCGCCATCATGTCTCGTCCATGGGTACTGGGACGCCCATATTCGATGACGACCTCTCGCTCGCCCAATGCGGTTTCTCCCCGGGTATTGGGTCCCCGCTGGGAAAAGACGGCCGGAAGGCCCAGGACGAATCCCACCAGGAGAATAGCTGTCACTACTTTGTTGTTCATGTTGCCTCCGATGTATACAGGTCTCATAAGCCATACTTCAACCTTGAATCTGAATTGAGTAATGATCATAATGTCCCCTTGCTAGGAAGTCCATCCACTCAGAATCTCAAGAAAACTCTCGCCAGACCTCGAACCGGGCATTTCGCGTCCCGCTTCAACCGGCATACACCAAGGTACTCCATGAACAAACC
>JAZFRU010000271.1:0-3947 GCA_036445815.1 Acidobacteriota bacterium
GGATTTCTCCTTATTTAGCAGGTACTTAGAAATCCCACTTACAGGACTTAAAATCCTGTGAGGGTTTCCCTCGTGAGGGTTCGAGTCCCTCCCCGGGCACAATAGAATCAACAGGTTACGAAAACCCAGTCTTGCCCCAAAAGGCCGAAAACGGCATTTTGTAACCAGAATTGTAACCGCGCCAAACCCACTCCACCCCATTCCAGCCAACTCCACCCAAGATAGGGGGTGATTTCGATTTCTTACGCTCTGCCACTCAAATCGTGCACGTCAAATCACCCAGAGAGTGGGTGATTTGACCTAGCTCTGGGTGATTTGACTTAGTTCTCATTCGCCACATACCACCCTCCCTCAGGTCAGGATATCGGCAAGTCCCGTTTTCACAGTCAGTTGTAAGAAATGGAGGCGAGAGGCATCGAATTTGCAGTGCAAAATATCAAATCTGAGTGAGGTGACGCCTGGTGTCTTCCCTCAATGTGTATGGACAGCGTCTCCTCCCCCGTTCGAATCCTCAAAGAGAGGAGGGTAAATCGTGACAGCATCGCTCGTTCATTACGATCTCATCTCTCCTCTCATCCTTTCACGGACCTGTCCGGTCCAGAAACAAGTAATTTAAATGGAGGCGATCTCAGTGTGTTTCCAGCATAGCCAGGGAGACCAACGATGAAGAAGGCATGGATTGCGGTCTTGGTCTTCAGTTTCCTTCAGAGTGCATCGGGTTTGCGGGCACAGATGCAGCCGGCAGAGATCTCGAAGCGACTGACGAACAACTATTCGGCGCTTCGACAGTACAGCTGGAACATTCGGACAGAGGTCCGGCTGATGGATCAACAGATCAGCGTCACAGTGGAGAAGATCCGATATGACCTCGAGGGCAAACTTCAGATCACTCCGCTCGGAGGGTCCGGCCAACTCAGTCCTGAGATGCAACCCCTCATCAACGATCTGGCCAAGTTAAGCATGGATTACGCTCAGCCTGATCCGAAGGCTTTCGAAAGATTCTTCAAAAAGGCCGAAATCTGGGAAGGAAAGCGTGGCGGCGTGGGCACTATACGGATCGAAGGAGAGAACTTTCTTCGCTCGGGAGATTACTTGGATCTTCGCGGCCGAAACAACCGGGCGGAACAGCTCGAAGTCGGAACGATGCTGAACTCCACGACACCGATCACCATAAACGGCGTCTACCGTTCGCTTCCGAATGACGGGCCCACGTTCGTGGCCCGATTGGAGGTCTCTGTTCCGGAGGAAGAAATTGAGGTCATCATTGAGAGTTTCGATCACACGTTCAATGCACCGGTTGCCGCTACCGACATTTCGAGAATCCCTGAAGGGACCGAACTTCAGATTCGTCTAACCGCTCCTCTCAGCTCGAAGGAGGCCCAGGCAGGTCAGGAGTTCCAGGCGACACTCGACCAAGAGGTCGTGGTCGAGGGCGGAACCGCGCTCAAGGCTGGGACTCCAGTCACCGGAGAGGTAGTCGCGGCAAAACCTGCCGGACGTGCCCAGGGTAAGGGCAGCCTAGAGATTCGGCTGACTTCCTTGGCGGCCCAGGGACGCGACTTTTCGATTCAAACCAATGGGCTGAAATTCGAGGGTCAAGGCACGGGGAAGAAAACAGCCACTAGGATCGGTGCCGGTACTGGAATGGGAGCACTGATCGGGGGGATTGCTGGAGGCGGCAGTGGAGCGGCAAAGGGTGCCGCGATTGGCGCTGGAGTCGGAGTCGGAGCAACCCTACTGAGGAAAGGGAACGACGTGGAGTTCCCTGCTGAACAATTACTCAGCTTTACCTTGACCGAATCAGTGGAGATCGGCCGATGAAAACAACTTGGCGTTTCAAGTACACGGCCCCAATATCGCTTCTCGTTCTCGCTTTTCTTCTCCTTGCTGCCGGATGCAGTGAGGCCGAATCCTCACAGGCGGAGGCAGTTTGGGTGCCGGCACTGCTTGACGACGGGGAGACCCCTTCATCTGACGGGCGAGAAGTCATCCGGCGGCATATCGCCTTCCTGGACGCACAGCAGGAGCTGATGGCCGAGGCGTTGGTGACTTACCAGGCGGTGCAGGACTCCGGACAGAAGCTGCACTTCGACATGCTGCAACGAATAGTGCTCCGGCGACCGGACAAGCTCCGCTGGAAAACGTTGCGCGACGACTCCTCAGTCGACACGGCATGGTTCTCCAACGGACGTTTTACCCTGCACAAGCAGCCGTCCAATCTGTGGGGACAGGTCGAAGGGCCGGACAACGTCGCAGATCTCGTCGACTTTCTTGCCGAAAAGTACGCGGTGAACGCACCGTTTCGCGACGTGTTGGCGGGCAGGGCGGAAGAATTGTGGCTTTCCGATGATGTCACTTCAGTTGTGTACGTCGGCGAGGCCTGGGTGGAAGGCGCCTGGAGCGAACACGTTGCCCTACGGAAGCCGGGCTTTGACTTTGAACTCTGGGTGCGAAAGGGTCCTGAACCGTTCCTGTCCAAGCTGACTGTTGTGTTCACCGATGCTCCAGGACAGCCGACCTATCTGGCCCGTTTTCGCAAATGGGCCACGAGTATCCCCGACAACATCACTTTCGACTTCGAACCGCCGCCCGGTTCCGAACGGATCGAGGCCGTGCCGGTCATTCGATAACGAGGAGAGAGCCATGAAAGCGCTACCCGTTCGCCGGACCCTCTGTGTCTCAATGACCGTTCTGATCCTGACTCCAACTCTGTCTGAGTTGGGAAACCTTCTCGGTCAACGTAGGGGCGGCCGTAGCCCGCGCACCCACTCCAGCGTCAACCGGTCCAGCCCGGCCCGGTCTGGCTCGACGAGTCGGGCATACCAGTCTAATCGTTCAAGGCCCCCGGCCAGCACCGGCGCTTCCAGCCGCCCTTCCTCCTCGAATCGGCCGTCGGGTAACAGCCGCCCAGACACCAACGTTCCCCGTCC
This sequence comes from Acidobacteriota bacterium, assembly GCA_036445815.1. Classification (GTDB taxonomy): domain Bacteria; phylum Acidobacteriota; class UBA6911; order RPQK01; family JADFOI01; genus JAPYTY01. The sequence goes on from JAZFRU010000271.1 coordinate 2,931, forward strand.
CGGTACTCGCCCGGGCGGGCCCGGTGGGCCTGGTGGGCCGGGCGGTCCCGGCGGTCCGGGCGGTCCCGGTGGGCCGGGCGGGCCTGGTGGGGATGTCCGTCGACAGCAGGCTCGGAGAAAAGCGACCGCCACCCGCGTCGCGCGAACCAGGCACCGACGCCGGATGGTCTATCGTTCGAGACGGTACCGAACAGCGCGCTGGCGACATGCCCGCTATTGGCATCATCGCAGTTGGTACCGTGGATGGTGGGTCGCCCGGGTGCTTATCAGGACGACCGCCTTCATCGTGATCCTCAACTCGCCCCAGACCACGACTCACACGGTGACCTCGGTGACCTACTATCACCAAAACCCCTGGTATCGCCGCGTCCTGTACGAGGGAGAAGAGGTCTACGTCCAGACGCCTGCACCAGTGGGATTGGAGACCGATCAACTGCCCGATGGAGCCGAAATTGTGGATTTCCAGGAGACAACCTACCACTACCACGAGGCCGCTTTCTACAAAGAGGCCTCGGGCGGCGGATACATTGTGGTCGAATCTCCGGTGGGAGCTGAGGTGAGTTCAATTCCAGAGGAGGCGGTTCCCGATGAGGATGCGGATTCCAGCTTGTATATTTTCGACAATGCCTACTTCACGAAGGATGTCAACGATTCAGGCCGTGAGATGTATCGCGTGGAGCCTCAGCCGCCCGAAGAGGAAATGAATCAAATGCCCCCTGATGCGGTGACCTTCGTCGCTGACGGAGAGACGTACTACTACGTCAACTACAACCTCTACGTCGAGTATGAGGAAGGTAACCAGACGGGGTTCGTAAACGGAGAGCCGGAAATCGGCGCTCAGTCAGAAGCTTTGCCGGAGGGAGTGACGAAGATCGAAGAGAATGGCAAGACCTACCATCAGTTCGACATGGTCTTCTTCGAGGAAGTCGAAGACGAGGACGGTAATCCCTTTTACGAGGTCGTCGGGAGCCCTGACGGGTCTGAAGGTATTGAACTCGAGTCGGACTAGCCGGATCG
>JAZFRU010000272.1:0-22391 GCA_036445815.1 Acidobacteriota bacterium
CCCCACTGCTGCCTCCCGTAGGAGTCTGGACCGTGTCTCAGTTCCAGTGTGGCCGTCCGTCCTCTCAGACCGGCTACCCATCGTTGCCTTGGGAGGCCTTTACCCCCCCAACTAGCTAATGGTCCGCAGGCCCCTCCTTCGGCTAGGTCAGATCCGAAGATCTGCCTACTTTCACTCCCAGGTACGATCCCAGGAGTCTTATGCGGTCTTAGCTTGAGTTTCCCCAAGTTATCCCCCTCCAAAGGGCAGGTCACCCACGTGATACTCACCCGTTCGCCACTTTACTCGGATTTCCGAAGAATTCCTTTCTCGTTCGACTTGCATGTGTTAGGCACGCCGCCAGCGTTGATTCTGAGCCAGGATCAAACTCTCAGATTTTTCTCAAAGTTTAACTGACTGGACTCACTGTCTGGTTGTCAAAGATCACCGCGAAAACAGACCCCGGAAAGGCCTGTACTAGCCCCCTTATTCTACGACAATGGGGCCGGAGGCACAAGGGGGGTGGATGAAAGAGGAGTTTCTTCTATTGAATGAGGATTTGAGGCTTGGTATAGGCTTCTTCCAGGTACTTCTGAGCCTCCGCCTGGGCTCCATTGTAGTCATTTCGGGTGTTGATGGCCTTTTGGTACTCGGCCATGGCACGTTGCCGCTGGCCCAGGATATCGTAGATTTTCGCCAAATAGATATGGGTCCAGGTCTCAATCCAGTCCGGCTTGAGATCTCCGTTGAGGGTATCTCGGAAACTGTTGGCCGCCGTGGAAAGATTTTGTTGCTCGAAAAAGACTTCTCCCAGGCGAAAATGGGCCAGGGAACTTCTGAGATTGAGCTCCTTGGCCTTCTCGTATTCGCGAATCGCGGTGACATACTCGCCAGTGGCTTGATACTCCTGTCCCAGAGCCACATGAACCGCCACCCGCATTTGCTCCGAATCACGCAGAATTTTCCCGTGAGGATCCATCTGCATTCGAAGAGGCATCGTCTCCGTTTCAAAGGTGAACGAACTGCTCTTTCCGCGCACATTCAAGTGCTTTTCCTCTTTCTGCCCCTTGGTCTCGATCAGTACATCCATCGGCATTCGAAACAATTCAATGTCCTGCTGAATCTTCCCTCGGATCTTGTAGTTTCCGTCGCGAAGCTTGAAAATAGTGTATTCGATTCGGAATTCTGGAATGCCCACCGAGTCGATCCATTGCGTGAAAAACCAGCCGTAGTCCTCCCCGGTTCTTTCCTGCATGAAATCAGTCAACTCCTCGGTACTGGCGACCTGATGGGCCTTGAGACGGTACCATTCCCCCAAATTGCTGTTGAGTTTCTCTCTGCCCACCAGCTGAGAGAGCATGTACAACACCCAGGCCCCCTTGCTGCTGACAATGGACTCATACTGGGGCGATCCCAGTTCCAGTGTCAGCCCTCGACTGATCGGAGCCTGCCCCTCGTACTTCAGGGCAGAGATGGCCTCCCGAGCCAATTCGACCGAGAAACGCTCGACGTCCTCGGATTCCAGGTAGAGAAGTGCGGCATAAGTCGCAAATCCATCCTGCAACCAGGCGTCCGAGGATCGTTCAAACCGAAGCGAGTATCCCCACCACTGACGAGCCAGACGCTTGGCCAATTCCATGACTGGAAAGGTAGGGCCATTCAGAACGGCTGATTCGAGTAAGACCAGGCCCGCACACCCGGTTGAGGGCAACTTGAAGTTGGGAACTTGAACGAAAGTCATGGCCTCTCCAGGGAAGGCACCGAACTCACTTTCAAAAAAGCTGAGCATCTTGTTAATCTGCTCCGCCCAGGGCTCAAGATCCTGATCGAATTCATCCGTCACGAAAAACGTGAGGGGAACCACCGAGTCTTCAAAGGTTTGCCGAAAGAACCGGGCCACCACTACCGGTATCTGGGTGACCGGTTCGCTGGCTCGCCAGGTGAACACCTCTCTGACCCCCACCGTTTCAACCGATTCCAGTGTTCCGGGACCCACAACTGAAAAGCCCAGTGGCACGGTGATCTGGACGCTCACCGGGGCCGAATCCAGTGGTAAAGCGTAGGAGGGAAACCACTTTCCTTCACTCATCAGCACCGCACCTTCGGGACCGATGACGGCTGGCTCGGTCTGGGGAGTATCCAGAAAGGCATACCGCTCCGTTTCCAGAGTGCCGTCCCATCGAAAAGTCAGGGTGTGCTCGGATTGGGCCCGAAACGGTTCGGTCCCGCGTATTCTCAAGCTGTCGCTTTGAAAATCGTCGTAATCCAGGGAATATTGAGTGCCTTCCTCGTCAAAGACCTCCAGCAGACTCATCCGAGAGTTCAGTGAAAACGGAAGGCTCAGATTGTCCTCCAAAACCTTGAATCTAATCTTGACTTCACCTTCCAGAAAGCTTCGCTCCGGGAAGACCTCAGCCTCGATGTCGTACCGTTGCACGTCCAGGGCGGGTCCACCGCGCCGACCTTGCTGAGCAAAAACTGAAGGGACGACCATGAGCAGGATTACCATCACACAGCGCATCTTCATGGCTCTCATCTCCAAGGTCCTCCAAGATCCTCTCAAGAAAGCAACCTGCCCAAGTGTTGGGCACTCTCCTGATAAGCATCTTTCTCTCCCAGCTTCCGTGAAGCCAGTTCTAAATGGGTTCGTACCTGCTCTTGCCGACCTGGGTCTTTCAGAAGCTCCAGCAGATAGGATCCGATATTTTCTCCTGTGGCCTGATCCTGCACGAATTCAGGGACGATTCTCTCTCCGGCAATAAGATTGGCCAGGCAGTAGGTATCGACATTGACGAACGGTCGTGCCAGATACCAGCTGGGCCTGGAAATACGATACAGCATAGCAAAAGGGACGTGAAGAATGGTCGCCTCCAAAGTCGAAGTACCGCTCTTAACGATAGCACACCGAGATTGTGCGAGCAGCCGGGGGGCATCACCTTCGTGGATCTCAAGTTCCAAAGCCGGGTTGCCCCGGCTCTGCCATTCCTGGTAGATGGTCTCAAGCTGACTGGTCGGAATGGCTGGAGCCTTGCTCACTCGGAACTGGGCAGGATATTGCCTGGCTACACAGGCGGCCGCATCCAACTGAATGGGAAACAGGCTGTCAACTTCCTTGCGGCGGCTCCCCGGCAAAAGGGCAACTATCGAGGGCGGGCAACCTCCCGAATCTTCCTCCGGTTCCGGGATGAATTCAGTTAATGATGCTCTCAGCCGGATGGAGGGATTCCCGACATAGTGGGCCTCAACGCCTCTTTGGCGATAGTATTCCTCCTCGAAAGGAAAAATAACCAACATCAAATCCACCCACGCTTTGATCTGATTGATGCGACGGGGACGCCAGGCCCACAGCTGCGGTCCGATGAAGTAACAAACCGGCACCTTCATTTTCTTGAGACGACGGGCCAGATTCAAGTTAAATTCCGGGAAATCCACCAGAATGGCCACCTCGGGTCGACGCCGACTGACTTCGGAGAGAATCCGGTGGTACAGTCTCCAGTAGTTTCTCAGATGAGACAGGGCCTCCCAGGGTCCTATGGCCGCCAGTTGGGAGACATCCGCCAGCAACTCAACTCCCGCAGCCGCCATTCGAGCTCCGCCGCTGCCGAACCACTCCACCTTCCAGTCGGGGTGTTGACTCTCGATTTGCTCGATCAACCCCGCCGCATGCTGTTCGCCTGAGGTCTCACCCGTGACAACCAGAACGGAAAGAGTTCGAGAAGCCAAACTAGAGGCTCCCTGTGATCCAGCCGCCACCCAGAACATGATCCCCCTGATAAAAGACAGCTGCCTGGCCGGGAGTCACGGACATCTGAGGGGTATCGAACCGGACCCTGGCCTGCCATCCAGAGCCCTGAGGACTGCTCTTTTCAAGCGTGATGGTGGCCGGGGCCTCCTGATGGTGGGATCGAATCCGGACCCGGGCTTCGACCGGATCCTCGGGAACCGAGCCGGAAACCCAGTTGACTCGATCTGCCGTCAAACCCTCACTGAAAAGATCTTCCTTGTAGCCAACGATGACGGTATTTTGCCGGACATCGAGTCGGAGAACATAAAGGGGCCTGGGGTGGGCAATGCCCAGACCACGCCGCTGCCCCACCGTATATCGATAGACGCCGGGATGAGTTCCCATGGGGGTGCCGTCCTTGAAAAGAATGGGTCCTGGCTGGGCCGATTTCTCCAGCAGAGGAAGCAGGTTCTCATTCACCTCTCCGGCATGACGCTCGATGAATCCTCCATAGTCCCCATCGGGAACGAAACAGATTTCCTGACTCTCTTCCTTCCCCGCCGTACCCAATCCGGAAGAGCTGGCCATTGCTCGAACCGTGGACTTTTCGTACTCTCCCACCGGAAACTGAATCGAAGCCAGCTGCTCCTGGTTCAGTTCAAAGAGGTAGTAAGACTGGTCTTTGCTGGCGTGTCGACTCTTCATCAGGATATAGCCCTGGTCAGGGTCGTGGCGGAGCCGTGCATAGTGTCCGGTGGCCACCTGGTCAATACCGATCTTCCGGGCAAAGACCAGAAGCTGGTCGAACTTCAGGAAAGTGTTGCAGCGAGTGCAGGGAATGGGAGTCCTTCCCTCCAGATAATCGGTGATAAACGGCTCGATGACGGTCCGCTCAAACTCTTCCTGCGAATTGAGCACGTAGTAGGGAAACCCCAACTTCTCGGCCACGCGACGAGCGTCATAGACGTCATCCAGGGAACAACATCGGCCCAACTGCAGCTTGCCGGCCTTCCTGGGATTGCGGCGAGAGTCCCATAACTGTAAGGTACAACCCACCACATCATAACCCTGGTTCTTCAGGATCACTGCCGCCGTGGAGCTGTCCACCCCACCGCTCATCGCTAGTAAAACTCGTTTCATCTGTCCTCAAGCCATACAATCGCTGTGTTTGAATACGTCACCGGTACGCGATTGGTTTCACCTTCCCCTGTTTCAGGTGGCATCAGTCGAGTTTATCTTTTTGCAATGGATTGCGAAACTGAAGGAGAAGGAGAGGGCACCCATAGCTGTCCGCATACCGACAGAGGGCCGCTCGCAGAGCGGCCGCTACAAGACCCTACCGGCTGCCCGACGGGCTCACGGCCCTGCAACCCCAACCCTTCCCTATCTGCGTCCCCAGCCCCCTCCTCCGGGGGATTCGATACGCACGATCTCCCCTGGGGAAAGCAGCAAAGAGAATTTTCCTGGCAGTTTCTTGCGTCGTCCCTTGACTATCAAGAAATTCTCGCCCGTCTTCCCGGAAGAGCCGTTGGCAAGACCGTAGGGAGGAAAGCGACGACGGTCAGAGAGTACCGTAACCTGGCATTCCGTCAACATTTCCAGGCTTCTCACGATGCCATCACCTCCACGAAATCTCCCCGAACCGCCCGATCTCTTGCGTAGTCGATATTCTTTGACACGAACCGGCAAGCACGACTCAAAGGCTTCGATCGGCGTATTCATGGTGTTGCTCATGTGGGTGTGAACTCCGCTGTCGCCATGGGCTTGAGGGCTGGCCCCCATCCCGCCTCCCGTGGTTTCGTAGTAGGAGAACGCCTGCCCGGTTGTCGGATCAACTCCACCCAGAGTCAGATTATTCATGGTGCCGCTGCTTGCCGCCGGGATTTTCTCCGGCAAGGCCAAATGGAGAGCCCTCAACAGAACATCCACAATACGCTGTGAGGTCTCGACGTTCCCGCCAGCCGTTGCTGCCGGATAGGCCGCGTCTACCACCGTATGGGTGGGCGTCACGACTCGAACAGGCCGCATCAAGCCGGCACTCTTGGGAGCCTCGTCCGGTAGAAGACATCGAAGCACGTAGTAAACAGCCGAGAGAGTGATGGCTTTCACCGCATTGACACACCCGGGAACCTGCCGATGCGACCCTTCGAAATCAATCCTTATCTGGTCGCCACGGACTTCAATACAGACCTGAATATCGATCGGTTGAACCTTGGCGACATCCTCCTCTGACCCATCATCATCCAGCACATCTTCCGCCCGGTAAATGCCGTCGGGAATTTCGGAGATCAACTGCTTCATGACCCTTTCTCCGTAGCTCTGCAGGGCATCCATGTAGATCTCAATCTCTTGTCGCCCATTTCTTTTCACCAGCCCCAACATCCTTTTCTCGCCGACCTTCAAGGATCCCACCTGAGCAGCCAGATCACCCTCTCGCTCGATAGGAGTTCGCACGTTGTAAAGAATAAATCGGAGCAAGCCCTGGTTCAGTTTCCCTTTCTCATACAGTTTCAGGGGGGGTATCCTGATTCCTTCCTGAAAGATACTTCGACTCAAGGGCATCGAACCCGGCGTCAGCCCACCTACATCGGAGTGATGAGCCCGGCAAGCCACAAAGGCCACCGGCCTGCTCACATCTGAAGGTTCGTAGACAGGAGCGATCATGGTGATATCGGGAAGATGGGTCCCACCGGCGAAAGGATCATTCAATATGACGATATCGCCCGGATACAAAGGGAATGCGTCAATGGCGGCCCGAACCGACAGCGGCATCGAGCCCAGATGGACGGGCATGTGATCCCCCATGGCGACAACTTCACCCTGACCGTCAAACAGGGCACAGGAATAATCTCTTCGCTCCTTGATATTGGGAGAGAAGGCCGTTCGCCGAAGTACGGTACCCATCTCCTGGTCAATCGAGCCAAAAAGATTTCGGTACAGTTCCACTTTAATGGGGTGATAGGCATCTGCCATAGGTCACAATCCTCGTTTTGGTCTTTTTTCGAGTCTCCATGGGGCCGCTGCCCGGGGTAGGATAGCACAACAGAATAGAGGCCGATGTGAGCGTGATATAATTCCCTTCAATCTTTCATGAAGAGCCTGCTGATCACCCTGGAATCCATCAAGTTCGAGCACACGGTTTTTGCGCTCCCTTTTGCCTTCCTGGGCGCACTTCTGGCAGCGCGCGGGTTCCCGGGTTGGGAGACCCTCTTCTGGATCGTGTCGGCCATGGTGGGAGCCCGCAGTGCCGCCATGGCGTTCAATCGACTGGTGGATCGTGAGGATGACCGCCTGAATCCAAGAACTGCTGGTCGGGCTCTCCCTCAAGGGTTGCTGAGTCTCAGATTCGTGGCCCTGTTCACTCTGGCCAGTTCCCTGTTACTTCTCTTCTCGGCCTGGATGCTTAACGATCTAGCCTTTCAGCTTTCTCCTCTCGCCCTGACCATCATCCTGACCTACAGCTACACCAAAAGGTTCACCACCTTCTCTCACCTCGTCCTGGGCCTGGCCCTGGCCATCGCCCCGGTCGGGGGTTGGGTCGCCGTACGCGGAGAACTCAACCTGGCGCCTTTTTATGTGGCGGCGGCGGTGCTGTTCTGGGTGGGAGGATTCGACATCATCTATGCCTGTCAGGATTACGAATTTGACCGAAACCGCGGGAGATATTCCCTGCCTGCCAGGTGGGGAATCAAGATCGCACTTCGTCTGTCCGCCCTGTCTCATTTCGCCATGATAGTCTGCCTCATGGCGGCTTTTTTCCATTTTCAGCTTTCCGTCCTCAGTTGGGCCGGCCTGGCCCTGGTGGCGCTCGGATTGATTTACGAGCACTCTTTGGTTGGCCCCGACGATCTCAGCCAGCTCAATTCCGCTTTTTTCACTCTCAATGGAATCATCAGTGTGGTCCTGTTCTCCTTTGTGGGCCTCGATTTCTGGCTTTTCCTCTAGGCCTTTAACTCACTCATCAGAAGTGATTTGTGCGATTGATCATAACGCTTACTCAGCAGATGGGGTGGGCCATTTGGTACACTAGAAACATCCACTACATGAGGTGGGAACTCCAGATTATGTCATCCGCTTTTGCGGAGCCTGACCTGGGTCAAGACGAGTCACAGCACTAAGATGAAGTTGTATTTTTTTCGTCATTTTCGTGATCCGATCGTTATAATAATAAACACAGTGACGAAATAGAATTTTCGATTCTGAGTCAAGGCCATTTCGGATTCGACTCAGACGGGAGGGACTTTCCATGCCAAACTTCAAATTCAAGGGTCGCAAATACGATACGGGTAAAATCGTCGAAGGCGTCCGTTCCGCTCAAAACAGTCAGAGTCTGGCAGCGGCACTGCGCACCGAAAAGGTGATGCCCATCAGTATCAATGAGCAGAAGGGCAAAGGTGGCAAGGGCAAGAGAGGAAAGGTCGGCGCCTCCGAATTGGCTGTCTTCACCAAACAATTTTCGGTCATGTTGGAGGCTGGGTTGCCACTGGTGCAATCTCTAGGAATTCTGGCCGAACAGCAAGAGAATCTCACCTTCGGTGAAGCCCTGGATCAGATCCGGGGGGATGTGGAAGCGGGATCCACATTGGCAGAATCGATGCGCAAGCATCCCAAGGTTTTCGACACGCTCTTTGTCAACATGGTGGCGGCAGGTGAGGCGGGTGGAATCCTGGATGTTATCTTGCAGCGCCTATCCATTTTCGTCGAGAAACTGGTCAAACTGAAACGCGCCCTGGTCTCCGCCTCGGTCTACCCGGGAATCGTGATCACCGTGGCTCTTGGCATCGTCTGTGCCATTATGATCTTTGTTATTCCTACCTTTGCCGAACTCTTCAAGAACATGAATGCGACCCTTCCGCTACCGACGCGCCTGGTGATGGGAATCAGTGATGCCATGGCCGCCTACGCCCCTTACATGGTCGTCGTCGGTGTGGCGGTTGTTATTGGAGCTCAACGCTACTATCAGACCGAGAGCGGGCGGTATAAAATTGACGCCCTGACACTGAAAGTTCCCGTTATTGGGAACGTTATCCAGCAGATCATCATCGCCCGATTCTCCCGGACCCTGGGAACCCTTCTCGCCAGCGGAATCGCGATTCTCGAAGCCCTGGACATTACCGCTCGGACGGCAGGCAACATGGTGGTCCAGGAAGCGTTACTGTCCGCTCGCCAGGAAGTGCAAGAGGGAAAAACTTTGGCAGATCCGATCAAACGGGCCAATCTCTTCCCCCCGATGGTCGTTCAGATGGTGAGTGTAGGCGAACAGACCGGGGAACTGGATCAGATGCTCCAAAAAATGGCTGATTTTTATGAAGATGAAGCCGATGCCGCCATTGCAAATTTCTTGACCATGATTGAACCCGTTCTGATTGTCTTCCTGGGAGGGGTTATCGGAGGCATTGTTATCTCGATGTACTTGCCGATTTTCAGTCTGATCGGGAAACTGGCTGGTGGATGATTTCAAAGAAAACCTCCTAGTCCTAATCATCATCAGGCTCTTCCTGGTGAGCTTGGTACTGGGATTCGGGATCTTTGCTCTTTCTCAACAGATCGCTTTTTTCGAGTTCCTCCAGCCCTTCATTCTGTCGGTTTATGTCCTGTCAGTCCTGTACATGCTGCTGTGGAAGTACGGCAGCTGGCCAAACGTCACCTACTACATCCAGTTTTTCTTCGATCTCATCCTGATCTCTCTGCTCATCTTCATCTCGGGTGGCATTAACAGTATTTTTACGCCCTTTTATGTTCTGGTCATCGTCTATGCCAGCCTTCTCAAGAAGCGGGATGGAGGGGTCATCGCGCTGACCTTGAGTATCACGTCGTACTCGGGGATCGTCCATTTAAGCTACCTGGGTTGGATTCCAGGGGCGGAGGTTCTGGGCCCCTATCCCTTGATCATCTACCGGATCTCTCTGAACACTCTCGGGTTCATGGGCGTAGCGATGCTGGGCATTTATCTATCTGAACGCCTTCAAAGCGCACGTCGAGAACTGGGTACCGCCAAACACATTCATCAGAGCGTCGTGGACAGCATTCGTGACGGGCTTCTCACCCTGGATGACAAGGGCAATATCACCTCCTTCAACCGCGCGGCTGAGGATATCTGTGGACTACGACAGGACCATCTTTTGGGTAAACTCTTTTCGGAACTTTTTTCCCAATCCGTACTGGACCGCATCCTGAAAAGTGACTTCGACATCAATCCGAAGGCGCTTCGTATCGAATGCTGGAGTACCCACGAGGGGGGAGAGGCCTTGTTCGTGGGGATGAGTTGTTCCCCCACTCACGCCAGTGCAACTGATAAGAAGGGGTACCTGATCTCCCTGCAGGATCTAACCGACCTCAAGAAACGCGAAGTAGAGGTCCAGCTCAAAGAGAAAATGGCAGCCATGGGAGAGATGGCGGCCGGACTGGCCCATGAGATTCGAAACCCCCTGGGTTCCCTGTCAGGAAGCATTCAGCTCCTCCAATCGGACTTGAAGTTGTCCGACGACAAAGCTCGACTCGTGAACATCATCATCCGGGAATGCGGTCGACTGAACAACATTGTAGGAGATTTTCTGGACTATGCCGGCCCCAGGCCCACCCACCCCCAGGCGGTCAAGCTACTCAATCTGGTCCGCGACACCGTGGATCTCTACAAGAACAGCCCTCAGTTTCAGCCGATTCACAGCATTGAATTTCTGCCTTCATCTGAATCCATCCGCTGCATGGCCGATTCGGAACAATTCCAACAGGTCGTCTGGAACATCCTCCAGAACGGTGTCCAGGCCATGCCGGACGGGGGCACGCTTTCCATTCAGCTGTGCCATGATCAGTCTCAAGCTTTACTCAGCTTTCAGGATCAGGGCGTTGGCATGAGTGCTGAGGAGAAACAGCGCCTGTTTCAACCCTTTCGCAGCGGCTCCAGGACAGGTTCAGGCCTGGGAATGGCCATCGTTTATCAGATCATTCAAAAGCATCACGGCAGCATTGACGTTCTCGACCACCCGGACAAGGGAACCGTGATCAATATTCGGCTCCCCTTGGTGCACGAAAAGGTGACGGAAGAGGTGATCACGGGAGCGGAACTGGCGGACGCGTGAGGCCGGTCTTAGACCGGTCCGTTTCACGTTTCAAGTTTCATGAAAGGAAGAGTAGGGGCGCACGGCCCAGGCCGTCTCAAAACCTAAAACATGAAGGGCAGCACAGATGGGCGTCTTTCGATTAGGTGGCAATCCCAGTGTAGCGGCCGCTCTATGAGCGGCCCGTTTCACGTTTCATGAAAGGAAGAGTAGGGGCGCACGGCCGTGCGCCCTATATAAGCCATTGATAAATCAGGCTTTGTGGGCGTACGGCCGTACGCCCCTACATTAGCTTTCCAGATTTCACTCAGCTCGGCAACACTGCGTGTTTGAAGTTAAGCTTCCTTCTTGTCTTTCTTGATCTCCAGGGTCTCGATACGGTGTCTCAGGGAGCGATAAGAGATGTGCAGCAGTTCGGCGGCCCGAGTCTGGTTTCCTTCGGTCAATTGAAGAGCCTGTCCGATAATTTGGCGTTCAATGTCTTTCAAATAAATTTCCAGGTCCAGTCCTTCCTCCTGAGATAGAAGGGGCAGGTTCACTTCTTGCGGCGTTGCCTCTCCTCGCACATTCTCGGGAAGCCGGTCCTTTCGGATCAATTCTCCGGTCTCCAAAGTGACGGCTCTCTCAATGACATTTTCCAGTTCTCGAACATTGCCTGGCCAGGCATATGATTCCAGACAAGCCAGGGCATTTTCCGTCACCCCTTGAATATCGCTGCTCAATCGATCGTTATACTTTTGAATAAAGTGTCGGACCAGGGGTACTATATCGGGCTTGCGTTTCCGCAGAGAAGGGATATGAATCGGAATCACAGCCAGTCGATAGTACAGATCCTCTCGGAAAGTTCCCTCCTTGACCAGTTTTTCCAGCTCCTGGTTGGTGGCAGCAATCAAACGGGTTTCCACCGGGATCTCTGTGGTGCCCCCAACCCGCCGAATCTTTTTCTCCTGTAAGGCACGGAGAATCTTCACCTGCATGGGGGGAGGCATCTCTCCCACCTCGTCCAGAAAGAGGGTCCCTCCGATGGCAGCCTCAAACAGCCCCTTCTTCTCCGCTACAGCTCCCGTGAAGGCTCCCTTCACGTAACCAAAAAGTTCCGATTCAAGCAACGTCTCGGGGAAGGCACCGCAGTTAATCGATATGAACGGGTTTTCAGGTGCCGGACTCGCCCGGTGGATCGCACGGGCCACGAGTTCTTTTCCGGTTCCACTCGCACCCGAGATCAAAACCGTGGTGTCGGTGGGGGCGATGGTACCGATGAGTTTATAGATGGCGAGCATCGGAGGGGAGGTGCCGACCAGCCCGTCATCCTGGATGTGCTGCTTCTTGAGCTGGGTGACCTGATGCTGCAGGTTACGAGCCTTGAGGGCATTCCTGATCAGGTTCCTTAAATCCTCCACCTGAAAGGGCTTGGTGATGTAATCAAAGGCACCCATCTTCAATGCTTCAATAGCCGTTTCGGATGAGGCGTAAGCCGTCATGAAGATAAAGGGCATATCCGGATCGACACTCTTGGACTTTTTCAGCAGCTCCAGACCATCGAACGCCCCGATTCTAAGATCTGAAATCACCAGATCAAAGCCGGATTTCTTTGAGAGTATTTTCAGGGCCTCTTTACCGTCCTGAACGCAACTCACCTCACACCCTTCCTTGGTGAGAGCAATCTCCATGAATTCGAGCATGCTCTGCTCGTCGTCAACAACCAGTATCGATTCCATCGTTGCCAATATAATGAAGACTCGGGCCCTGGATGTCACTCCTTTTGACAGATTTACTCAGGGGGGCACTCGGAAGAACTGCGATACCGATCGCCCTACAAAGCATTTTATCAATTCAAATCAATTAGTTAGGGGATTTTCTTTGTGAAATTTAGAGTCGTGCGCCAGGGTAGGGGCGAGTGCTTGCCAGGCCTGTTTTGTGAATACCCGCTAGAGGAAAACACTCGTCTCCGGTCGTCTCAAAACTTAGTTTATTGGAATGGGTTGGGTCGGGGGTGTCCGGAATGTGGGAGGCGCCTCAGTGCGCCGAATCCGGAAAGCCATTCACAGAGCGGCCACTACACTGGGCTTGCCATCTGATCGGCTGGCGCACGTCCGTGCGCCCCTACAATTCTTTTCATGGAACGTGGAACCCGTAACGTGAAACGCGGTCGAGCGACAGCGAAACCGCTTATTTCAAGATAGCCGGTATTTCTACCTGCGCTGCAACGTCCAACTCCAGGGGCTCTTCGGCAACATCCTGAAAAGGGCTCTCGACTTCGATATTGCGATAGTACTCCAGACCTGTACCGGCCGGGACCAGTCTCCCCATGATCACGTTCTCTTTCAAACCTAGCAGATAGTCGATCTTTCCGCTAATGGCTGCTTCCGTCAAAACCCGCGTGGTTTCCTGGAAGGAAGCCGCTGAAATAAAGGAATCGGTGCTCAGGGATGCCTTGGTAATTCCCAGCAGCAACGGACGTCCAGAGGCAGGCTTTCCCTTTTCCGCCAGAACTCGTTCGTTTTCCTCCTGGAAACGGAACTTATCCACCTGTTCATCCAACAGAAATCCTGTATCACCCACCTCTTCCACCTTGATCCACCGCATCATCTGACGAACGATAACCTCGATGTGTTTGTCGTTGATGTTGACTCCCTGCAGCCGATAGACTTCCTGGATTTCGTTGACCAGATAACGTTGCAGTTCTTTTTCTCCAAGGACCAGGAGGATGTCGTGAGGGTTCCTGGGTCCATCCATCAAGGCCTCACCGGCCCTCACAGTCTCCCCTTCCTGAACGTTCACATGTACACCTCGAGGCAACAGGTACTCAGCCTTGGTATCACTGGCTTCGTTCTCGACCACGATCTTTCTCTGGTTTCTGCTAAAGCCTGCATAATGCACCACCCCGTCGATCTCGGTGATGACGGCGTTTTCCTTGGGCTTACGAGCCTCAAAGAGCTCCTGAACTCGAGGTAAACCTCCGGTGATATCCTTGGTCTTGGTGGTTTCTCTGGGGATTTTGGCCAGCGTTCCGCCCGGAAACAGCTGATCACCGGGATCGATCATCAGATGCGCTCGCGACGGAATGTGATACGCCTTGAGGAGCTTGCCCCCCGTGTCCTTGATCAGGATCTGCGGCTGCCGCTTCTCATCAGGAGAGTCGATGATGACCCTACGGGCAAGGCCCGTGACCTCATCCAATTCCTCCTTCATCGTGACGCCTTCCACAATATCCTTGAAGACGACCTTGCCCCCCAGTTCCGTCAAAATCGCAAAGGTGTAGGGGTCCCACTCCACCAGCTTCTGGCCTGGTTTAATCTTTTGCTCCTCCTTGACCAGCAACTTGGCACCATAAATAACCGAGTAGCGCTCCTTTTCGCGCCCTCTGTCGTCCTGAATGAGAAGACTACCGGTGCGATTCATTACCACCAGATTACCGTCCTGATCGGTAATGGTCTGAACATTCAGAAAGCGGACGATTCCCGCGTTTTTCGATTCTACAGTGGATTCTTCCTCGATCCGGCTGGCGGTACCTCCGATGTGAAAGGTTCTCATGGTGAGCTGCGTTCCGGGTTCTCCGATACACTGAGCCGCCAGAACTCCAACCGCCTCACCCATCTCTACCATTTCACCTGTGGCCAGGTTGCGCCCAAAGCACATTTGGCACAAACCTCGCTTGGTCTTACAGGTCAACACCGAGCGAATCTGTACTTTTTCAATGCCGGCTGCCTGAATGGCCGCAGAAATATCGTCGTCTATTTCCTCGCCGATCTCCACCAGAGTTTCTCCGGTAAAGGGATCGATCACTCTCTCCAGCGCCACCCGGCCCACGATGCGATCTCTCAGGGCTTCGATGATCTCACCTCCTTCAACCAGAGCAGTGACATCAACACCATCGATGGTCTCACAATCCTCTTTGGTGATGATGACATCCTGGGCAACATCTACCAGACGCCGGGTGAGATAACCTGAATCGGCTGTTTTGAGAGCCGTATCTGCCAAGCCCTTACGTGCTCCATGGGTGGAGATGAAGTATTGCAAAACCCCCAGTCCTTCGCGAAAATTCGCCGTGATCGGGGTTTCAATAATCTCACCGGAAGGTTTGGCCATAAGACCACGCATTCCGGCCAACTGACGGATTTGCTGTTTACTGCCACGGGCTCCGGAATCGGCCATGACGAAGACCGAATTCAACTCATTGCTGGATCCCTTATGGTCGGCCATGGCATCAAACATCTCGTCGGCGATCTTTTCTGTCACGTCCGACCAGATCGCGACCACCTTGTTATACCGCTCCCCATTGGTGATGGCACCATCCTGGTACTGCTGCTCCACCTCAATAACACCTGCCCGTGCCTCCTCCACCAGTTCCTCTTTGTTGTCAGGAATGATCAGGTCGTCAATGCTGATGGTGAACCCGGCTTTGGTGGCGTACAGAAAGCCCAGGGACTTGAGTTCATCCAACATCTGGACGGTGGTCTCACTGTGGACCGTGAGATAACAGTAATTCACCAGCTGTTGCAATCCCCTCTTTTTGAGCAGGCCGTTGACGAAGGGCATCTCTTTGGGAAGATGATCATTGAAAATCGCCCGCCCCACGGTCGTCTCAATCAGTCGGCTGTGAATCTCCTGTACCTCAGCATGCATGACCGCCTGATTATCGTATTGCTGGGTCAGATCAATCAGTTGGCCCGAGTAGCGAAGAAAGATGGGAGTGAGCAATTCTACCTGTTCCGCCTGTAAGGCATGGTAGATCTCCTCAATGTTGGCAAAGCTATGCCCTTTCCCCTTGGCATCTTCCCGCGCTCGAGTCAGGTAGTAGCAGCCTAAAACGATGTCCTGGGTCGGCACCGCCAGAGGTTGCCCATTGGCGGGGGAGAGGACGTTCTGGGAAGCCAGCATCAAGACCGAGGCCTCGATCTGTGCCTCCTGAGACAACGGGACATGGACGGCCATCTGATCGCCGTCAAAATCAGCGTTGAAAGCGGCACATACCAAGGGATGAACCTTGATGGCCTTTCCCTCAATCAGGACCGGATGAAAGGCCTGAATACCCAGACGATGGAGAGTGGGGGCGCGGTTGAGCAGGACTGGATGCTGCTTGATGACATCCTCCAGGATATCCCAGACGATCGCCTCGTGGTTTTCCACCATCTCCTTGGCACCCTTGATGGTCGTCGCGTGGCCCTCTTTTTCCAAACGGTTGTAAATAAATGGCTTGAACAGCTCCAGCGCCATGATTTTGGGCAAACCGCACTGATGGAGTTTCAACTCAGGCCCCACCACGATGACCGATCGCCCCGAGTAATCCACGCGTTTTCCCAGAAGATTCTGACGAAATCGTCCCTGTTTTCCCTTCAGCGTGTCGGACAGCGACTTCAAGGGCCGATTCTTGACCCCCCGCAGGACGCGTCCACGTCGACCGTTGTCAAACAAGGCGTCGACAGCTTCCTGAAGCATTCTCTTCTCGTTGCGAATAATCACTTCCGGAGCGCGCAACTCCATGAGCTTTTTCAATCGATTATTACGATTGATCACACGCCGGTACAGGTCGTTGAGATCGGAGGTGGCAAAACGTCCTCCGTCCAGGGGAACCAGAGGCCGCAACTCAGGGGGAATGACAGGAATGACGTCCAGGATCATCCACTCGGCCCGGTTTCCGGATTTCCTGAAGGCATCGACAACCTTGAGCCGCTTGGCATATTTCTGGCGCTTGAGCTGCGAAGTCTCATTCCTCATTTTGAAACGCAGTTCGATGGAAAGGGAATCGACATCGACGAGGCGAACCAGTTCCTTGATGCTTTCCGCACCCATCCCCGCCTGAAACTGGCCAGGGTGTTCCGCCTGCAAGGCACGATATCGTTCCTCCGTCAACAACTCATTGGTCTTGACGGGGGCATCCCCCGGATCCACCACCACATAGGCCTCAAAATAAAGGATCCGCTCCAGGTCACGGAGGGTCAAATCCAGAAGATGTCCGATTCGGCTCGGGAGGCCCTTGAAAAACCAGACATGGGAACAGGGGGTGGCCAGTTCAATATGTCCCAGTCGTTCCCGCCGTACCTTGGAGAGCGTAACCTCGACACCGCACTTGTCGCAGATCACCCCCCGGTGCTTCATCCTCTTATACTTACCGCAGAGGCATTCCCAATCGGTGACCGGACCGAAAATACGGGCACAGAAAAGTCCGTCTCGCTCAGGTTTAAAGGTGCGATAGTTGATCGTTTCCGGCTTGGTCACCTCTCCGCTTGACCAGGAGCGGATTTTCTCAGGCGAGGCCAACCCAATTCGGATCGCCTCAAAATTCTTTAACAGCTGGCCTTTGTCAAGATCGTGAAACATTCTCAAGGCTTCTATCCCTCCTCACTCACTGTCGGCTTCTACTGCGGCCCCACTGAGGGCTTCCTCTGCGATTAGCAACTCAGATCGACGATGAAGTGTTTTCTTCGGTTTTTCAATTAATTCCACATCCAGAGCCAGTGCCTGCAACTCCCGGATCAAGACATTGAAGGACTCGGGGATGCCCGGGTTATAGGTCGATTCTCCTTTGACAATCGCCTCATAGATCTTGGCCCGCCCCTGAACATCATCTGATTTGGCGGTCAACAACTCCTGGAGGATGTTGGCGGCACCATAGGCTTCGAGCGCCCAGACTTCCATTTCGCCGAAACGCTGGCCGCCGAACTGGGCCTTTCCTCCCAGTGGCTGCTGGGTAATCAGACTGTAAGGACCAATAGAACGAGCGTGAATCTTGTCGTCGACCAGGTGGCTGAGCTTCAACATGTAGATGTAGCCAACGGTGACCTGCTGATCGAAGGACTCCCCCGTGATTCCGTCATAAAGAACGGTCTTCCCATTGGTGGGAAGATTTGCCAGGGTGAGCTGCTCCTTGATCTCGTACTCTCGAGCACCGTCGAAAACCGGGGTGGCATACTGTATGCCTAACGCCTTGGCGGCCCACCCCAGATGTGTCTCCAGAACCTGTCCCACATTCATGCGGGATGGAACCCCCAGAGGATTCAACACAATCTCCACAGGGGTTCCGTCTGGCAGATAGGGCATGTCTTCTTCTGGCATGATTCTGGCAATGACGCCCTTGTTCCCATGGCGCCCGGCCATTTTGTCGCCTACGGAGAGCTTTCGCTTCATCGCCACGTAGACCTTGACCATCTTGATGACACCCGGCAACAACTCATCGCCCTTTTGCATCCGGCTCAAACGCTCCTGATGCAGGGACCGGAGGATCTTGAGCTGGCGGTTGGCTTTGTCCTCGATCTCGGACAGCTCTGTGATCGAAGCTTTCGTAGAACCCTGGATCTTTCTTAATTCACTGAAACCCAGGGTGTTCAAGATCTTGGCAGTCAGCTTGCCACCTTTGGCAACCACGACCTTTCTTTCGGGACTCAAGACTCGGGTCTGGGCAACTTTCCCCACCAGGATCTCGATCATCCGCTTGCTGCTTTCCTCCTGCAAGATGCGGATCTCATCCTCTAAATCCTTCTCCATCCGCTGGATCTCTTTCGCATCAATCTGCTGGGCCCGCAGATCCTTTTCCACGCCCTTCCGAGAAAAGATCCTGACATCAACCACGGTCCCTTCGATGCCTGGAGGCGTATAAAGAGAAGCATCCTTGACCTCTCCGGCCTTCTCACCGAAGATGGCCCTCAACAGCTTTTCTTCCGGAGTCAGCTGCGTCTCACCCTTCGGAGTCACCTTCCCCACCAGGATCTCGCCAGGGCGAAGCTTGGCCCCGATACGAATGATGCCGCTTTCATCCAGATCCGTTAAAATCGACTCGCTGACATTAGGAATATCTCGAGTGATGTCTTCCGGGCCGAGCTTGGTATCGCGAGCTTCGATCTCAAGCTCTTCGATGTGGATAGAGGTGTAGAGATCGTCTTTGACCATGCGCTCACTCACCAAAATCGCATCCTCAAAGTTGTACCCTCGCCAGGGCATGAAGGCCACCAGGACATTGCGTCCCAGCGCCAATTCACCCTTCTCGGTGCAGGGACCGTCGGCCATGACCTGACCTTTTTCGACATGATCACCTTGTTTGACCAGAGGTTTCTGATTGATACAGGTATTCTGGTTGGAGCGTTTGAACTTGGTCAGCTTGTAGATGTCGACACCAGCGTCCCGCAACTCTTCTCCGTCGTCCTCGAAAACCCTTAAGATAATCCGGTCCGCATCAACGCTGTCCACGACCCCGGAACGACGGCACAGCAATACGGCTCCCGAGTCTCTCGCAGCGATGTACTCCATTCCCGTCCCTACAAAAGGGGCTTCCGCCTGCACCAACGGCACGGCCTGACGCTGCATGTTGGAGCCCATGAGGGCACGGTTGGCGTCATCATTCTCAAGAAACGGGATCAGGCTGGCCGCCACACTGACCAACTGCTTGGGGCTGACATCCACGAATTCGATTTCATCCCTTTGAACGAGAACGAAATTCCCCTGGTGACGGGCACTGAGCCGTTCGCGGACGATCCGCTGATTCTTGTCGACCTCAATACTGGCCTGAGCGATCACGTGCTTGTCGCCTTCCCAGGCCGTCAGGTAAAAGGCATGCGTCTGATATTCAGCGGCCTTCTTGCCGCGCTTCATTTTCCTGTTTTCGGTGTCGACTTCTTTCTGTGTCACGACAGCGCCAACCTTGAGCTTGGTCGATCCAGAGCCAGTGATCTTGACATAATCGACAAGGTGTCCCTTGACTACCTTGCGGTAGGGAGATTCGATAAAACCAAATTCGTCGATCTGGGCATAGCAACTGAGCGAGGAGATGAGACCGATATTGGGCCCCTCCGGAGTCTCAATCGGACAGATTCGACCGTAGTGAGTGGGATGAACATCACGGACCTCAAATCCCGCTCTCTCCCGACTCAAACCTCCAGGCCCCAGGGCCGACAGGCGCCGCTTGTGGGTAATTTCCGAGAGAGGATTGGTTTGATCCATGAACTGAGAGAGCTGGCTGCTCCCAAAGAACTCACGAATCGAAGCCATGACGGGTTTGGCGTTGATCAGATCATGAGGCATGGCGGTTGCCATTTCCTGATGAACGGACATCTTTTCCTTGATCGCCCGTTCCATTCTCACCAAACCGATACGGAACTGGTTCTCGAGCAATTCACCGACAGCCCTCACTCGACGGTTCCCCAGATGATCAATGTCATCGACCGACCCGATGCTCTTTTTCAGTTTCAGGAGGTACCCGATCACCTTGCAGAAATCCCGTGGAGACAGGGTCCGTTCTTCCAGGGAAGTGTCCAGGTCCAGCTTGATATTGAACTTCAACCGCCCCACCCGAGAGAAGTCGTATTTTCTGGGATCAAAGAACATGCCGTGGAACAGGGCCGTGGCCGTCTCAATGGTGGGAGGGTCACCCGGACGCTGCTTGCGATAGATCTCGATCAAGGCGTCGTTGGTGTTCTTGACCGAATCGCTCTGGAGACTGTTGGAAAGCGTGTCCCCCACATCATCATGTTCCGGAAAGAAAACAGCGATCTCAGCGATTTTCGCTTCTACCAGAGAGTTAATGATTCCTCCCGTTAACTCTGCATTGGCTTCAACGATGATCTCACCGGAAGAGGCATCCACAATCTGCTGGGCGGAGAAGGCACCCTCCAGGTCTTCGATTCCGATTTCCACTTCCTTGACCTTGGCCTTTTCCAACTCGGCCAGAGCGGAACGAGTGACCTTTTTGCCCTTGGCGACCAAAACGCTCCGCTTCTTGCCCGGCTTGGGAACATTGAGACTCAGTTTTCTTCCAAACAAGCTCTTATCCCGCGCCCAGAACAGCTTTTTCCCCTGCACTCGTATCGTGGAAATCGCGTAGAAGGTCTTCAGGATCTCCTCATCCGAATTGGACCCCAAAGCACGCAGGAAGGTGGTGGCCAGAAACTTTCGCTTCCGATCGATTCGCACGTAGAGCAGATTCTTGGCGTCATATTCGAACTCCACCCAGGAGCCTCGATAGGGAATAATCTTGGCCAGAAAATAGCTTTTCTGGGCATCCGATTCGAAGAAGACACCTGGCGAACGATGAAGCTGACTCACAATGACCCGCTCCGTGCCATTGATGATAAAAATCCCGTTCTCGGTCATCAACGGGAGATCTCCAAAGTAGACCTCCTGCTCCTTGATATCGCGAATGGTCTTGACCTCGGTCTCTTTGTCCTTGTCCCACACCACCAAACGAATAATCACCTTCAACGGAGCGGAATAGGTCATCCCTCGCTCCTTACATTCGTCGATGTTGTATTTCAAGTTGAGCTGGACGGGATCACCGCAATCGTCGCACCGTTCCACGTCATTGGGGTTTCGAACCCCGCAGTGCCTGCAGGTTACATCCTCAATGCTGTAAGGATTCAAGCCCAGGGTCTTCCCACAATTCAGACATTCCCCTCGAAGATGCTCCAGGCCCTTCAGCCCCCCGCACTTGCACTCCCAGTTGCCGATGGAATAATCGACAAATTCCAGGGATGAGGTTCCACGAAAGTCGGTAATCGGAAAGACCGAGTTCAGGACCGACTGCAGCCCCACATCGTCCCGCTCCGCTGGCAGGAGATCCATTTGCAGAAATCGCTGGTAGGACTTCTTCTGCACCTCGAGCAAATTGGGGATAGGAAAAGCAGAGGCGATTTTGGCAAAATCATGCCTCTCCCGATAGACATTTTTCAAAAATTCAGACATGCGCGCCAGCTCCCTTGTAGGATTTGGTGACTATTTTCGAAACCTTAACAAACGAACAACTGCGTGGCCCGGATCACGCATCAACGCTGAGCGCCAACGACTGCAAAGAAACTGCCGACATTTTTACCGCCTGGCATCAAGAATCCATGCATAATTCGGGCTAACGAAATGGTAAACGAACCCCTTTTAAGCATTTAGGGATACAGAGGAATACACGGGAAATACGAGAGCAGAAAAGACTCCCAACCGCTCTTTCAACCTATATTAATGAGAAACTCGCTTAAAAAAGTAAAAAAGGGACACCTCGCCCTAAGGTGTCGCCCCAGAAAATCGAACTCCCTGACTGACAAGCCTGCAGTTTACCATACGCCCACTGCATTAACAAGACTGGATTCATCGACCGCAAAAGGGCTCTCGCCCTCAAAAAGTACGGCATTTCTGACCCGAGAACCCAGCCCAACTGCCGAAACGTGCCCCTACTGAATTTCGACTGTGGCCCCAGCGGCTTCGAACTTGCCCTTGATCTCCTCGGCCTCTTCCTTGCTCACGCCCTCTTTTATGGCTTTAGGCGCGGCTTCCACCAGGTCCTTGGCTTCTTTGAGGCCCAAACTGGTCACTTCTCTGACTGCCTTGATGACGTTGATCTTCTTGTCGCCAATCGCCGTCAAGACACAGCTAAAGGCCGTCTGTTCCTCAGCCGCAGCTTCTGCCGGAGCCCCGGCCACCGCAGCGCCAGCCATCGCAACCGGCGCGGCTGCTGAGATTCCGAACTTCTCTTCAAGATCGCCCACCAACTGATTAATGTCCAGAATCGAAGCCTCCTCGATCCAGCCCATCACATCTTCTTTGTTAATTGTCGCCATCGCTTTTCTATCCTCCTAAAACAAACTCAAAATCCCTGACCACTCTGCACCCTGACCCGCGGATTATTCTGTGGTCTCCTGGTCTGTGGCCTGTTG
>JAZFRU010000273.1:0-2521 GCA_036445815.1 Acidobacteriota bacterium
ACCTCCTTTGATGGAGGGACGTTTGAGAATAAGACCTGGATTGATCTTGTCCTCCCTCCCCTCAATGTGTGGTGAGTATTGCCTTGGATACTATCGCCAGAAGAATTAGAAGGCAATAGGCAGACTGTGGGTAAGTGGATGGGACGTTCTCCAATCCTCGTTATCGACCTATTGGCCTGTGCTGCCGGTAAGCCTGACTGTGGGGTTACGTAAGACGGGCCTATTCCTGTGTAGGTCTGGTTATGGTCGGGTGTAGGAGCTATGGCTGGGGTGCTTGGGGCAGGGAAGTCTGTTTTTTGTGTTTGGCTACCTCAAATTCTACCTCTTCGATGGGGTCTCTTCAAGAAGGCCTTGACGACAGACCTGCCTTGACGTATCTTGATATGTCAAGGAGGAATGAATGGCTGCTACTAAGATCAGCTCAAAAGTCGATGAGGCCGTCTGGGACGATCTGAAAGGCCTCGCACGGGAGTCCAACCAGAGCATCTCAGGGCTCCTCACCGAAGCGATCCGTGAATATGTCATCCGCAGGCGCGTCCGACCGGAAGTTTTGCACCACCTGGATTCCTCGATAACCGAGAACGAAGAGCTGGGTCGGCGTCTTGCCGAGTGAACGTGTCCTTCATCTCAGCGTAGACGAGGTTCTTGTCATCCACGAACGTGTGCTGGAAGTTTTCGGAGGTGCTCCGGGAGTTCGCGATCTCGGCCTCCTCGAGAGTGCATTGTTCCGTCCTCGCACCGGGTATTACCAGGACATAGCCGAGATGGCAACGGCCCTTTTCGAATCGCTGTTGATGAACCATCCATTTGTTGACGGCAACAAGCGGGTCGCCTTCTTCGCCACCGACGTGTTCCTGAGACTCAACGGCTGGAAGCTTCGTGTCCAGGCCGAAGAGGCCCACGCCTTTCTGATCGGACTCCTTGGAGAGGGCCAGTGCGATTTCACTCACCTCTTGCCATGGGTCCGAAACGCTCTCGTTCGACTCTGAACTTGGTGGACGAGAACCGCGATCCGAAGGACCAGTTCAACAAGTGTGCATACAATCTCATGCCCGACCTTTTTTTGAGATCTCCATCTTGATTTGGCGAATCACAAACAAGTAGGAATCCTGTTTTCTTGGTCTCCAGGTGGGGAGGCTTAGGCAACCCATACCTACTCTAGGCTGTAGTCTGTGTAGTCACTGTTCTAGGGGTATGGAGGGCAGACAGTAAGTAGAAGGTGTTATCCTGCACTCACAGCTATGGATCTATTGACTGGACTACTGATTCTTGGTGTATGGGTTGTGTTGCAGGTCTGGGTGTTGCCTAAACTCGGTATCGCAACCTGACTGAGGGGCAGTTGTGCCGGGGAGCACAAGGAACAGAGCAAAGATTCCCCATCTGAACGATAGAGTCACCCCCTCTATACCCCTCCAGAAGTGACTGGTGTGACGAGAGCCGCTCTACTAAATTATCTCAGTTGAAGGCATTCGGTGGATTCGGGAAAGCACTGATTTTGTGCTACGAAAAACCTTGCCCTGGACCGTTCCAGAATCGGCTCTATTCTACTTCCTGTTGAAGACCTTCAGCACGAGTCCCGTCAAGACGCAGGGACCGTAAAAAGCGGTAAAGATCAAGTAGAGACCTGCCGCCATAGATAGCGTCATCCATAATCCAGTCAGAGAATAACCCAATAGGATTACAGTAACCCCGGAGACAATTCTGACGACTCCCGCAGGCTTGAAGACATTGTGCGCAATAGCCATACCGGTAGGTTTTCAGCGAAAGCGGGACATTGCCGGTTTCCAGGTTAAGAGACAGTTAGACCCAATACTGATCGGGCAAGTTTAGCATTGATCGCCTGTCGACGGGCAAGCGTCGTCATCGAGTGTCTCGAATGAGGCATCCATACCCTCTTGATCCGCGCGAGTCGGGAGAGCCCGCTAATCAAACCCGTCGAGTATGCGAAGCGCCAGCTCAACCACTTGAGCACCTGCGGCCCGAGTGGCCAGGCGCGGTGAGCCGAAATAACCCGGCCACCCCGTCCTCTTAGCGATCCTTGTAAGGTCTTCGGCTGACTCTGGTAGGGGCGCCCACTGCAAGGTTTGTGATGCTAAAAAGGGCGCAAGCCGTGCGTCTCTACAGGGCTTATTCTATTGCCAAACGGAACCACCTGGGATCACGTCCCAGGTGGTTCTAATCCGCCCCTTCAGGGCTCTGGAGAAGTGAGTTCACAATGTCCTATGTCCAGGAAGTCTCGGAAATGGAAACACTTGCAAGCCGCCGCCAACAATTTGGACACCCCTATACATGGTCTTTTCATGCCGCATGTTGGTAGAAAATGTTGCTAGCATTTGAAAGGAAATGCTAGCTTTAAGGCATGACCAAGCTGCAGCTTGCGACCCGTATTGATGAACGTGTCAAAAAGGCTCTGGAAGAAGTGTGCAAGCGGCGGGGATTGAAGATGACTCATTTTATCGAGTCTGCGATTATCGACAAACTGGAAGAACTGGAAGATCTGGAGGACCTCAGCCAGATCCGT
>JAZFRU010000274.1:0-3989 GCA_036445815.1 Acidobacteriota bacterium
TCCAGGTTCCACGGGGGGGGGCGGAATGTGGGAGGCGCCTCAGGGCGCCGAATCCGGAGAGCCGCTCTTTAGCCCGGCTACCTCACACCCGCTCTACTGCATCGGCACCATGCTCCGTCCTGACGGTGTTGCATTCGGTCGGGCCCCCTCGGCGTACTGCACGAGTACGCCTGCGGTGACCTCCCTTCGTGCGCCGTGTCAGGCCGGCCCTTGTGCCGCTTCGGACCGATCGGGGGTGAAAAAGACGGGCTTGAGCGGCATCCGGATTCGGCGCAGGACTTCATTCTTTCTTTCGTGAAACTTTAAACGCCCTGGTCGAAGACCAGGAGCCGAGGCGCCTCCCACATTCCGGACATCCCCTACCTGCCCCATCCAAATCAACTGGGTTTTGAGACAGTCTGGGCCGTACGCCCTTTAAAAGAGAACAATAGAACAAAAGAGAAGAAGAGAAGTACGCTTCGCCTGCCAGATAAATGCCTCCCTGACGCTTGGCGTGGAGAAAACGAAAAAACGAAACGTCAGAGGAGAGGGACCACATTCCCTTTGTCAGCCGGTCAGCCGGTCAGCCGGTCAGCCGGTTAGCCGGACAGGCCTCATTGACACTCCAGGGGGCCTGTGCTAATTTTCCTGGCGGCGAGTCAAGGAGGTTTAATGGGAAGAAAAGGAAGACATCTATTCACCTCGGAGTCGGTCAGCGGGGGACATCCGGACAAGATGGCTGATCAAATCTCGGATGCTATTCTGGATGCAGTTCTGGCACAGGATCCAAGAGGACGGGTTGCTTGTGAGACGCTGGTGACGACCGGACTGATTGCCGTCGCTGGTGAGATTACCACCACTGGAACGGTGGATTATCCCACCGTGGCCAGAGGCGTGGTACGGGATATCGGTTATACCAAGCCCGAGTACGGATTCGATGGGACTTCTTGTGGGGTGATTTGTGCGGTCGACCGGCAGTCGCCGGATATCGCTCAGGGAGTGGACGTGGGAGGTGCCGGCGACCAGGGATTGATGTTTGGTTACGCATGCTCGGAAACGGAGCAACTGATGCCGATGCCCATCAGTCTGGCCCATCAGCTGGTGGCGTGTCTGACCCGGCGTCGTGAAGATGGAAGTATCAAGTGGCTCCGGCCTGATGGGAAATCACAGGTCACGATTGAGTACGACGGGGCGAAACCCGTTCGAGTCGATACGGTCGTCGTTTCAGCTCAACACAACGACAAGGTCAGCAATGAGGAAATCGAAGCGGCCATTATCAAAGATGTCATCAAAGAGGTCATTCCAGAGGAATTGCTGGACGATAAAACAACCTTTCACATCAACCCAACCGGGAGATTTGTGGTAGGAGGGCCTCACGGAGATTGCGGTGTCACGGGACGCAAGATCATCGTCGATACCTATGGCGGGGTGAGCAGTCACGGTGGTGGTGCATTTTCGGGGAAGGACCCCTCCAAAGTAGACCGGTCCGCCTCCTACATGGCTCGCTACATTGCCAAGAATTGTGTTGCAGCAGGTTTGGCTGACAGTATCGAAATTCAGCTGGCCTATGCCATCGGAGTTGCCGATCCCGTCTCGATCATGGTCGATACGGAAGGAACGGGACGCGTGGCAGAGGAGACCATTACCGACTTGATTCGATCTCATTTCAAGCTCACTCCACAGGCCATTATTGATACGCTTGATTTGAGGCGGCCTATTTTTCGACAAACTGCAGCCTACGGACATTTTGGAAGAGTGGGTGCCGACTTCACCTGGGAAGCAACGGACAAGGCCGACGATCTGCGTCGCGCTGCAGGGCTGTCGGAAGTGGATGCCAACCCGGTCGTGGGCTGAATCATCGCCCAGCCTATTAAAGAAGTCATCTCAATGAACCGATAGCTCTACCCGGAGAACAACTGTATGGATTTTGATATTAAAGACATTGGCTTGGCCCCGAAGGGACTGGATCGGATTGAATGGGCAGACCAGTCCATGCCGGTTCTGCGTTTGATCCGAGAACGATTTGAAAAGGAAAAACCTCTGGAGGGTATCCGCATCGCGGCCTGTCTGCATGTCACCACGGAAACGGCCAATCTGGCTCGTGCCCTCAAAGCCGGCGGTGCCGACGTGCACGTGTGTGCCTCGAATCCTCTCAGTACCCAGGACGATGTCGCGGCCTCTCTGGTCAAAGATTTTGAGATCCCCGTTTTTGCAATTAGGGGGGAAGACAACGACACCTACTATGCGCACCTCAAATCCGCCCTGGAAAAAAAGCCTCAGATCACCATGGATGATGGTGCGGATCTGGTGACGGCTGTACTGTCTGATCGAAAGGATCTGATTCCGGGAATCATTGGGAGTACAGAGGAAACCACCACAGGTATTATTCGGTTGCGGAGCATGGCCAAAGAGGGTGTTTTGCGTTTTCCCGTAATGGCCGTGAATGATGCCAATACCAAGCATCTTTTCGACAATCGGTACGGTACGGGACAGTCCACCCTGGACGGGATCGTGCGTGCGACGAATCTGCTCCTGGCGGGTGCCCCATTTGTCGTCGTCGGTTACGGGTGGTGTGGCAGGGGAGTGGCTTCGAGAGCCCGAGGTATGGGAGCCCATGTCATGGTCACTGAAGTGGACCCACTGCGTGGTCTTGAGGCGGTCATGGACGGCTTCCAGGTGGTACCCATGGCAGAGGCGGCGAAGGCCGGAAAGATCTTCGTCAGTCTGACAGGAAACAAGCATGTCCTTCGCAAGGAGCACTTCGAAGTTATGGCCGATGGGGCCGTGATCTCCAATTCCGGACACTTCAACGTAGAAATTGATATCCCGGCTCTGGAATCCTTGAGCAAGGCGAAGAGAACGGTTCGAGAATTCGTTGAAGAGTACCTCCTGGAGGATGGCCGTCGCATCTATCTGTTGGGTGAAGGCCGGCTGATCAACCTGGCAGCTGCCGAAGGACATCCAGCCTCGGTGATGGATATGTCCTTTGCCAACCAGTCACTGGCTGCAGAGTATCTGGTCAAGAACCATGAAGAAATGAAGGCTCAGGTTTATCCGGTTCCTCCTGACATCGACCAGGAAATCGCGCGTCTCAAACTCTCTGCCATGGGAGTTCGAATCGATCAGCTGACCGAGGAGCAGGAAACCTATCTGAACTCGTGGTCTGAAGGAACTTAGTGGGCGCTCTCAGAGCACCCGCCAGGCGTTCCAGATTCCATGTTCCACATTTTTCCGGACTGTCGACTTCTGACCTGTAATATGGAACGAATAGCGCCGCAGGTGCTATGATCGACTTCTCATGAGCTTTGGTTCTCGAACCCCGGTCACCATAGGGCCCACTCTCACACCCACCGTCAAGAAGCTGGTGATCGCCTGCGTCGGGGTGTATCTGCTGCAGGTTCTGGGAGCGGGCGGAGAGATCGTAACTATTTTCGGCCTCACTCCGTACCTGGTGGTGGGTAAGCTCTTCTTGTGGCAAATCGGCACCTATCTGTTCCTGCATGGAGGTTTTGGTCACCTTTTCTGGAACATGTTTGCGCTGTGGATGTTTGGCTGTGAACTGGAGCGATACTGGGGCAGCAAGGAATTGTTACGGTTTTTTCTGGTGACGGGTGCAGGAGCTGGAATTTTGTCGGTTCTGGTTCAACCCTTCTCAACCATACCCACCATCGGTGCAAGCGGCGCCATTTACGGGATCTTGATGGCCTACGGACTGATGTTTCCGGAACGCCGGGTTTATCTCTATTTTCTCATTCCGGTCAAGGTGAAGTATTTTGTCTCGGTTCTGGGCGTGATCGCGTTCGTTTCCGCCCTCAATGCTCAGGGCAGTTCCATAGCCCACGTGGCTCACCTGGGCGGAATGCTGGTGGGTTTCCTCTATATGAAGGGCTTGCTTTCCGTTTCAGGGATGCGCCAGGGCTATCACCGGTGGAGATTGAAGCGAATGCGAAAGCGGTTCAAAGTCTACGATAGCGAAAAACCCCGCCGCAAAGACGATTTTTGGATCAACT
>JAZFRU010000275.1:0-2285 GCA_036445815.1 Acidobacteriota bacterium
CCACTTCGGACCTGCCTTACCCGCGGCATATCAGCAACAGCGCAGGCCTTCAGTTTCCAGAAGCTCAACTGGACGCGGTTCGCCTCGGCCTGATGCTATACGGTATCTCATCCAGCCCGGCCCTGGATCTTGTCCGACCCATTCTTCAGTGGAAGACTCAAACCCTGACCATCCGGCAAGTCCCCAAGGGAGAACCCATAGGCTACTATGGGAAATTCGTCACCCAGCGAGACAGTGTCATCGGTGTTCTGCCGGTCGGCTACGCGGACGGTTACAACCGACTCCTCTCCAACCGAAGTCAGGTAAAGATTCGGGGAGAGCTTGTCCCCGTGCTGGGTCAGATCAGCATGGACCTGATCAGCATTGATTTGACCGACATCCCCGACCCAACAGTCGGCGAAGAGGTCCTGTTGCTGGAAGATGAGGCCGATTCTCCTATTTCGGCTAGCGCATGGGCCAAGGCCCTGGGCACCTCTCCCTATGAAGTGTTCACTTCCATCGGAAGTCGAGTCGAGCGGATAGCCGTATAGTGCGAAGAAATTTCAAATTCCAAATCCCAAATCCCAAACAAATCTCAAATTCCAAATTCCAAACTGGAACCTGGAACGCGCGCGGAGCGGCCATAATTCACTTTTTTGGATTAAATGTTCACTTTTTTGAATTCTAAGCCTTACAGGGATCTCTTAGCGATTTCTGTAACCTGTTGATAGAACTTAGGATAAATAGTCCCCTCTGGATGATAGGGTTTTGGGCACGACAATTGCTTAGCACAGATGCGCAGGTATCTATAACAATGCCTCGGAGAGTCAACAAAAAGGTTGACAAAGGGGGTCGGACCGATTAAAAACAATCCCACGGTTCACGCATTTAGTGAAAACGATCAATACCTTACGAGGGGGTACGGAGAAACCATGAAAAAGATCCAATTGAATTACGTTCAATTTTTCCTTCTTTCATTTGTGCTGATCGGACTCGTTGCCGGCCCCTTAGCCCAAGGCACGACGGGAAGCATCCTGGGAGTGGTCCAGGACCAATCGCAAGCTGTGCTCCCGGGTGTCACCGTAACAGCAACCAGTATAGAAACCAATCAGTCGCGGACGGCCATCAGTGATGACGAAGGTCGA
The DNA here is from genome assembly GCA_036445815.1 of Acidobacteriota bacterium. Taxonomy (GTDB): domain Bacteria; phylum Acidobacteriota; class UBA6911; order RPQK01; family JADFOI01; genus JAPYTY01. The sequence continues at coordinate 1,125 of JAZFRU010000275.1, forward strand.
TACCGGCTGGCGCTGCTTCCCGTGGGACCCTACGAAGTGCAGGCTGAACTGACCGGATTTTCCACAGAAGTTCGCCGACCCATTAACCTGACCATCGGCAGCGAGGCAGTCGTGAATTTCACGCTTGGGATAGGTGCGCTCACAGAAAGAGTTGTGGTCACCGGAGAAGCCCCACTGGTGGAGACCAGCAGCGCCGTGACCGCCGGACTGGTCGATGATAAGAAAATTCGAGACTTGCCTCTCAATGGGCGTGATTTCGTCCAGTTGGCCCTTCTGCAGGAAGGGGTGGTCACTTCCACCAAGATCCTGAGAAGCCAGGCGGGCAACTCGGGAATCCCCTTGTCGCTGGCCGGTACTCGGGTTCACCAGAGCACTTTTCTTTTGGATGGAACCGACATTCGGGGCAGCCGCGGAACAGTACCCGCCGGAGTTGGCGGGGCGGTGTCCGGGGTTGAATCAGTGAAGGAATTCAAAGTGATCACCGGTGCCTTCAGCGCCGAGTATGGCCGTTTTACAGGAGGCGTCATCACCGCAGTAACCAAATCAGGCACCAATGCGCTGCACGGCTCCGTCTATGAATTTCACCGCAACAGCGCCCTGGATGCTCGGAACTTCTTTGACCGCGATCCCACCAACCCTGAACGAAGTGATGTTCCGGCGTTCAAACGCAACCAGTTCGGCTTTTCTCTAGGCGGTCCCATTGTCCCGAATAAGACCTTTTTCTTTGGCAGCTTCGAGGGACTGCGAGAGAGATTATCGGAAACTCACATCGCCAATGTTCCCAGCGAAGCGGCTCGTGCGGGGCAACTTCAAGTGTTCATTCCCTTTCCGCCTCCTGGAGGATTGCAAACGATACCCGTGGCTCCCAACATGCAGCCCTTCATTGACCTGATCCCCCTGCCCAACGACGCCGATAGAGACAACGACGGGATCGCCCGTCTTTTTAGTGTCGAGAGGCAACCCACCAATCAGGAGCTCTTCAACATCCGCATTGACCATGAGTTTTCAGACTCGGATTCCTTTTTTGCTCGTTACACGCTGGATCAGTCGGAGAAACGGATTTTTGAGTCATATCAGACCGATTTGCTGTTCGACTACCGTTATCAGTACCTGACTCTCTCGGAAAAGCATATTTTCTCCCCCAACGTGATCAACGAGGTT
>JAZFRU010000276.1:0-3885 GCA_036445815.1 Acidobacteriota bacterium
CTGTTGTCCCAGTCCGGGTTCCTGGTCATCACGGACCACAGCTCCCGGGCCCGATCGGTAGTGGCCCGTATCCGATCGGTTCGTTCCTGAACCTGTTTCCGGATGGCGGGAGTCATGACGTCCTCGAGCGCCGCCATCAGGTCGTCCAGGCCATGACCCACGTCGGCAACCAGCGGAACATCAGTGGTGATGACGTTCCCCATGCTGTCGCTGTCGTTGCGCATGTCGATGAATTTGACGTTGCGGGGAACCATGGGAGCGGAACCGAAATGATGAAGTTTGTTCCCCACGTTGATGACCAGATCGGGGTTCTGGGTTTGCATGGCTCTGCCTCCGACCCACAAGGAGTGCGATTCAGGGAAGTTGGCAAAGACCTGGCGAGGCTGGGTGACGGGCATCCCCAGGAGTTCGGCCAGCTTGACCGCCTTGTCCACCGATTTGCCCTTGTACAGTTCATCCCCCACGAACAACATGGGCCTTTCCGCCTCAACCAGCATTCGAGCGGCCCGCTCCACTTCCTGAGGATTGGGCCGGATACGCATGCGCGGGTCCACTTTCCGGTGGACGATGATCTCCGAACGTGTCTGCTCGCCGGTATAGTCGCTGTGCCAGGTGGCATAGGTGGGTCCGTAGGGAGGTGTCCAGGCCACCTTGAAGGCCCGACGGGTGGCCTCCGGAATCATGTCGGGACGCCGTGCCCGCCAGTACCACTTGGTGATGGGGGCTACAATTTCCTCCTGGTACATCACCTCCTCGAAGCCGTCGCGGCCCGCTCGGGTACTCTGATCGGCCCGATAGCTGTAAAACACCAGCGGAGTCTGTTCCTTCCAGGCGTTGTACATCTGCCCGATGGCGTTCGCCATCCCCACAATAGCCGCCTGCATCACGATGGCCGGCTCGCCCGAGGCCTGGATGTAGCCCGTGGCCATGGCCGCTCCCGGTCCCTCGTGAGGGGTCAGGATGTAGGTCAGCTCGGGACGATCCACCAGGGCCTCATAGAAGTAGGCATCGGAGCTGGCCGAGTTGCCGAACACATACTTCACGCCCGAAGCGATCAACTGTTCGGCAAAAGCCTCGCCTCCCGTCCCTTCGAAGATTCTGACATCTTCGGGTTTGACATCTCCTTCTTCCGTTTTCCCATACAACATCGGTGTCAGCGACTGGGCCACCGACTGAGCCGCTGCCAGGGTGACTCCGGTCTTCACAAGTCGATTCACGAATCCTCGACGGGAAATGGACTTGGACAAATACTGGACCACGAGCTCTCTCATCGGTTGTCTCCTTCGATTCAGTCCGGATGGTGCATCATTCAGGCCTGGCCTGATTCTTCAATCCTAAGATTATTGGGTGACCGAAGCAATCGAAAAGAGGCGCTGGCCTTTGGCCAGCGCGTTCCACGTTCCAGGTTCCACGTTCCACGTGGGCGTTCGACTGTGTTGGCTGAAGTTGCAGGGAAAGAAAAATGAAAGAATTATCTTCTCTGTGTCTCGGTGTCTCTGTGGTGGATACTTTTCTGTGTCTTGGTGGTGAAGGCCGCTATCCCCCTGGCGCGTACGGCTTCAGCAGGGCATAGATGCATTGATTCATGGGGGTGGCCACGCCGGCCTCACGGCCCAGCCGAACCACGGCTCCATTGAGTGCCTCCAACTCCAATGGATTGCCCCGTTCCAGATCGGTATGCATGGAGGCGTGCAGATCACGAGCATATCCGTCGATGTAGGACATGGTGCGATCGAAGAGATCCTCGTCCAGGGAAGTCCCCACGGCCCGGCCGACCGATTCGGCTTCCCGCAGGACGGCCATCACCAGGTCCCGGCCTTCGGAAAACTCCAGAAGTTGGTGCATCTCTTGCCGAGCCGCCGTGGTGGGCCCCGCCAGGGCCGCAATGAAAACAAATTTACTCCAGAGCGCTTTCATCACATCAGGGGCGATCTCGGTCTCGATCCCGGCCTCGGCCAGAGCCTCCATAATTTCCAGCGAGCGATCTTTTTCCTCCCCCCCGGGGTGCCCGAAAACGATTCGCACGACCTCTCCGTTTTGGCGGATGACACCCGGAGCAGCCACCCCCGATTCAATGTAGGCGGCTCCAGTGAAGACCTGCCCTTCATCCACGATCTCCGCCAGTTGACGATGACTCTCCACCCCGTTTTGCAGACTCAGAACCGCAGTCCCCGGCCCCACCAGGGGTTGGATCAAGGGAACTGCTTCGGCATTGTGATAGGTCTTGACCGTGAAGAGCACCAGATCCACCGGTCCCACTTCGGTCGGATCACCGCTGGCCCGGAGGTCGATCTGAAACACCCCGTGATGATGACTTCTGACCTTCAGACCCTTCTCTTGCAGGGCCTGAAGGTGTTCCCCGCGCGCAATCAAGACGACTTCGTGGTCGGCTCGGGCCAGCACGCCACCAAAGTAACCTCCCACTCCCCCGGGTCCCACCACCGCAATACGCATCATCTGCCCCCAGGGTTACTTCACTTCCCGGAGCATGATGAAGCGTTGGCCATCGGGGGTCACATCATAGTTGGCCCGGGTTCCGGGACTGGAGACAAAATCTCCTTCGAAAAGCAATTGGGGTTTGCTGATGATCAGGAGTGGATCGGTGCTGACCCGGACGGCCATTCTCCGGTTGCCCTCGCGATAAAACAATTCGTGACCGTTGCGTGCCCATCGCATCTCTGTCCCTCCATTGGTGGAAACTCGGGACCTCGAGGTGGCACGGTGGGGAAAGGGACTGATGTAGACCTCATAGCGGCCTGAGATGCGGGAGGTATAGGCAAACCAGCGGCCGTCGGCTGAAAAGCCCACCCCTCCTTCCGCGGAAGGAGTGTTCAGATACACCCACGGCTTGCGGTCTCCATTGATCGGCAGCATCCAGATATCCCTTCCCCTGGTCGGGTGAATTTCATAGAAGGAAAGCAGGCTGCCGTCGGGAGAGAAGGTCTGGGGGCCATGTCGGTGGTCCCGATCCGTCAGTTGCTCGGCTTCGCCGCTTCCATCAACGGACTTCCAGAACACTTCATGCTTGGTGAAAAATGGCGCCCTGCCGGAAGCCGTCATGGGTCCTATCCGATTGGAGCCGAAGAGCATCCGTTTTCCATCGGGACTCCACAGGGGAAAGCGATTGCTGTCCTGGGAGGTAACCTGGGTCATCTTGCCGCTGGCAATGTCGTGGATCCAGATCTGGGATTGGTCACCTTGAACCTCGATGGCGATCTGTCGGCCGTCCGGAGACAGGCGAGGTCCGAAATAGGGCCGTGCGGGAGCATTCAGAGGTTCGATATTTCCCTCACGATCCACCCACACCATGATGCGATTGGGAGGATTGCCGACCGGCCGCTGGGCCAGTCCCCAGCTGGTCGTGATGAGGAAGGTGGCGATCGTCAGCACTATTGAGGTGGTCGTGGTGGTCTGTTTCATAGGGAACTCCTGGGGTTACTTTGCCGCTTCGAAGAGCTTGACCATGTCCAGATAGACGTTGAACTCTCGGGTGATTCTGAAACCAGCCCGTCGTAGGTTGTCGGCAGTGGGACGGTTCAGTTCCGGACCTGTCTTTCTGACAATCGGCGTCATCACATCCATCATGGCCCCCAGCAGAAAGTTGCCGGGACGAACGTGTTCAAACATGAGCATCTGCCCGTCCGGCCTCAGAATTCTGTGGGCCTCCTTGAGACCCTGGACCGGATCAGGCACGGAGCAGAAGGTACAGGAGGTCACCACCGTGTCGAAGGATTCATCGGGAAACTCCAGTTCCTCGACGTTGGCCTCCACCACCTCCAGATGCCCCGGGTATTGAGCCGCCTTCAATTTGGCCTGCTCGACCATCCTGGGTGAAAAGTCAATCGCCACGATGTCCAGATCCGGTGGGAAAAGAGCAAAGTCCAG
>JAZFRU010000277.1:0-24516 GCA_036445815.1 Acidobacteriota bacterium
AAGTTGTCTACTGCAGTGCCGCAAACATCCACGCTGACTGTGTTGTGCTTCCTTGGGCTCCTCGGCGTACTGCAAGAGTACCCCTGCGGGGCCCTTCGTCGCACGCCTTGTCATCGCGGCGCCTGCGGCCCTTCGTCACAACAACCTATGCCTAATCCCGGCTTTAACCCATGAAGGCACTTCTCATTCACCAGCATGGAGGCCTCGAGCAGGTTCGCTTCGAGGAAGTCGATGATCCCGAAATCGGGCCTGGGCTGGTTCGTGTCAAGACGAAGGCGACATCCCTGAACCATCTGGATCTTCATGTTGTGGGAGGACTTCCTGGAAGGGCCCTCGCCATGCCGCACATTCTGGGATCGGATGGTGCTGGATTGGTCGATGAGACAGGGGAGGGTGCCGATCGACTCTCTATCGGGGATCGCGTCATGCTCAATGCGGTCCTGTCGTGCGGAATGTGTGAATTTTGCAAGGAGGATCAGCACAGCCTATGCGTCAAACTCCGCCTCGTGGGTGAGAACTCCAGCGGCACTCATGGGGAATATTTTGTCGTCCCCGAGGCGAATTTGAGGAAGATTCCCGAGCCGATCTCCTTCGAAGAGGCCGCCGCGTTTTCTCTGGTTTTCCAGACTGCCTGGCGTATGCTCAAAACCCGAGCCCGAATTCGTCCAGGCGACGACGTGTTCCTTCACGGCATCGGAGGAGGGGTCTCGACGGCCGCCCTGAAAATCGTGAAATTCTGGGGAGGACGTGTCTTTGCCAGTTCTTCCAGCGATGAGAAATTAAATCTCGCTCGCCAGGCCGGTGCCGATTTTTGCTACAACTACACCCGCACCGACGTCGTTCAAGAAGTGATGGAGGTGACAGGGAAAAGAGGTGTGGACATTGTGGTGGATACGGTGGGAGACGCAACCTGGGTCCAGAGCATCCAGTTGGCCCGGAAAGGTGGGAAAATCGTGACTTGTGGAGCCACCAGCGGACCAAATCCGAACACCGAGATTCGTCTGATCTTCTGGAAACAACTGGATATTCTGGGTTCCACCATGAGCAATCGGCAGGAGTATGAGGAAGTCGCTGTCCTTTTGGATCAGGGACAACTCAAACCGGTTGTCGATAAAACCTTCCCTCTCTCGGAAGGGATCAAGGCCCTGGAATATCTTCAGGAACAAAAGCAGTTCGGAAAAGTTGTCCTGGTAGCCTAAGGCACTGGACGTTTCATGTTTAACGTTTAACGTTTAACGAGAAAATCGGTAGGGGCGTACGGCCGTGCGCCCTACCTTTCGGATTCGGCGCAGGACTTCAATCTCTCTTTCGTGAAACGTTAAACCTGAAACGTGAAACGCGCTGGTCGAAGGCCAGCGCTCCCGTCAGCGGTCAGCGCTCCCGTCAGCGGGTGAACGTCTGAGTCAAAAACTCCAAAATCTCCCCCATGTGGTTTTGGATTAAAACCCAGCCGTGGGGTTCGCCCTGGTATACCTTTCGGGTGTGAGGAATGTCTCTCTCCGTCAGGATCTGGTCGAGAACATCGAGGCCTTTTTCCATGGGGAACATGTTGCGATAACGGTCTTCCGTCCCGTAAGAGAAGTAGATATTGAGGTTCTTCAAATCAGCAGTGCGAGCCAGGGACTCGATGCTGTTGGCCATCCAGTGATCTTGATCAAAGGGCGTTCCAAAGACAGGGTTGAACAATCCACCGAATCTTCTTACCGCGCCTGATGAAGAACCGAGGATGAGTTGAGAAGGATCTTCACCCAGAAGAATAATGGGTGATCCCGCGGTGACCGAACTGTACAGGTCGGGATTTTTCATGGCCAGCTTCAGTGCTCCGTAGCCTCCCAGGGAAGTCCCGGCCAGGGAGCGGTTCGACCGGTCTGCCTTGATTCGAAAGGTGGATTCGATCTCCTGCAAGAGTTCCTGGTTGATGAATTCCTCATACTTCTTGGTTCCGTCTGAATAATCGGTGAAAAAGGGGTTTTCCCCGTAGGGATGGACCATGACAAAAGAGGGGATATCGCCACTCTTCAGGAGATCTTCGACCGATAAAGGGATGTTTCCGTACCTGGGGTTGGTCCAGGTGGTGTGATCATTATTCATTCCGTGAAGGACATAGATAGCGGGAAAGCTCTGGTCCGGGTCCTGATCATAGCGGGCAGGCAGAAAAATACTGTAATGGGCCGTTCCTCCCAGGGCAGTGCTGTTGAACTCGTGAAACTCAACCCGTGACCCTCCACTCAAGTGAATGGGGTCTGGGCTGGTAATACGCCGTGAGCGTCGCCCGCGTTGGGCCGATGCACTGTTGACAAAAAGAGTGATTGCAACGAATAGAAGGATGAGAAGTCTGTTAGTTTTCATAGGTATTTCTCTTCTTGAGAGGGAGACAGAAGACACACTTTATGAATCGAGACTCTTGAGAATTTTTTTGATGTAAGACGAAACAGGATAACCTTTCTCGCCTGGTTTCGTCCAGGTGAATGTAGAACTGGGAGCCGGGCTGAGCAGGTTGACCAACAGGGGATGGAAGATGAGTTTTCGAAAGGTGATGCGATGCTTCACCTCCGTCGATTTCCCCTCGATTTTGAAGTCCAGGCCATGTGTTTCGAGGAACAGTTTTGTGGCCTGCCGAGTGGGTTTCCCCGGGACTCGCGGAAATTCCCACAATCCTTGCAGGAAGGTGTCCTGCCAATTTTGCATGAAGAGGTAGCTGTCTCCCCGAGAGGCAAGCGCAACCGTGTAGTGGAACTCCTGAACCTCTCTCGGCTTCGGGCGTCTGGGGAGAAGGGTCTCCAATCCAGTGCGGCGAGCGATGCAACTGGCCTGTAGCGGACATTTTCCGCAGTGTGGATGGCGAGGTGCACAAACCAAGGATCCGATTTCCATGAGAGCCTGGTTGAAGTCGGCGATGCAACTGGAGATGGCGGGCTCTTCCACCCACTGGGCCAGCAGTCTCCACAGTGTTGCCGCATGGCTGTGTCCTGAGTCATCCTGGAGACACAGATAGCGAGTCAAGAATCGGGTGACATTGCCATCCAGGATCGGCAGGGGGTCTCCGTAGGCAATGGACAGGACGGCTCCTGCCGTATAACGACCGATTCCGGGCAGTTGGAGGGCGTCCTTGTAGTTTCTGGGGAATCGGCCGTCGAATCGCTCGCTCACGATCTGAGCCGCCTTGTGAAGATTTCGAGCACGACGGTAGTATCCCAATCCTGACCAGGAAGAGAGAACGTCACTTTCCTCTGCCTGTGCCAGGACCTCAAGCGTAGGATAGGATTTAAGGAATCTTTCATAGAAAGGGAGAACCGTGCTGACTTGTGTTTGCTGAAGCATGATTTCGGAAACCCATACCCGATAGGGGTCCGGATGCTCTCGCCAGGGAAGGTTTCGCTTGTTTTTCTGGTACCAGCTCAAAAGGAGGGAAGCGAATGCTTTGATAGGGATGGGGAGGGCAGGCGTTTCACGTTGCATGTTTCACGTTTAACGAGAAGAGCGGCTTCGTGTTGCTCAGCCGCGTTCCATGTTCCAGGGTCCACGTTACACGAAAGGAAGTGTAGGGCCGCAGGCCGTGCGCCCTCCCTTCCGGATTCGGTGCACTGAGGCGCCTCCCACCTTCCGGAACACGTTAAACGTTAAACCTGAAACGTGCTGGCCAGCGGCCAGCGGCCAGCTGGTCAGCCTCCTCCCTCACTTCAACAACAGCTTGGCAATGGTGGCCAATTGCATGTTGGTGGTTCCCTCGTAAATCTTGCCGATCTTGGCGTCTCGGAAATACTTTTCAATCGGGTAGTCCTTGGTGTATCCATTTCCCCCATAGATCTCGATGGCCTGAGATGTCACTTTTTCGGCTGCCATGGAACTGAAGTATTTGGCCATTGCCGCTTCTTTGACAAAGTCCTGCCCCGCATCCCTGAGCCGAGCGGCGTTGTACACCATCAACCGGGCTGCCTCGATTTCGGTGTCCATGTCAGCAAGGGGAAAACGAACCCCCTGGAAAGCGGCGATGGGTTTGCCGAAGGCATGGCGTTCTTTGGAATATTCCACAGCGTATTCCAGTGCTCCCGCAGCCAACCCGATCATTTGTGCTCCGATGCCGATTCGACCCTCATTGAGAATTTCGATGGCGACTCGGTAGCCTTTCCCCACTTCTCCCAGAACGTTTGATTGAGGTATCTCACAGTTGTCCAGAATCAGTTCGCAGGTTGAGGAGGCGCGAATACCCAGTTTGTCCTCCTTTTTTCCAACCGAGAAGCCCGGGAAATCACGCTCCACCAGGAATGCCGTGATCCCCTTGTATCCCTTTTCGGGAGCAGCGTTGGCAAAGACGATGAAAAGTGAGGCTTCCGATCCATTGGTGACCCACAACTTGTGTCCGTTCAGGATAAACTTGTCGCTATGGAGTTCGGCTCTGGTGCTCAGTGAAAAGGCATCACTCCCCGAGTCGGCTTCAGAAAGAGCATAGGCTCCAACCCATTCCGAAGCTAAACGCGGCAGGTAGGTCTTTTTCTGATGGTCCGTTCCCCACTGCAGGATCCCGTTATTGACCAGGGTGTTGTGAACATCCACGATCACGCCAGCTGAAGCGTCAACACGACTCAGCTCTTCAATGGCCAGGATCGACATGAAGAAATTGGAACCCGCGCCTTTCAGAGAGTCAGGGATTTCCATGCCCATCAGTCCCAGTTCAAAGAACTGGGCGATGATCTGGGGATCGAATCGCCCCTTCTCGTCCATTTCCTTGACCTGTGGAAGGATGGCTTCGCGAGCGAAGTTCCTCACCGTTTTTTGGAAGAGGCGTTCCTCTTCGGAAAGTTCGTTCAGGGGGAATCTATGTTGCTGGACAGGAGGTTTCTCGGGCATCTGCTCGTCGTTTCCTTGGTATCGTTATCATACATGGGAAGCTGACCAGCTGACCAGCTGAGACCGGGCACTGGTCTTCGATCAGTGCGTGCCAGTTTCCAGTTCTCACGTTCCTTGTAAGGGTGGGTGACACTGCTTTTTCTCACCGTCGAGCGCGACTCAAACCAATTTGTGCAGGGTGCTATTGTTCTTCTACTCATAAAACGCGAAACTTAACAGGTCATGGAACGAACGATTTTCCACGTCGATATGGACGCCTTCTATGCTGCCGTGGAGCAGCGGGACTGTCCCGAGTATCGGGACCACCCGGTCATTGTTGGAGCCGACCCCCGAGGGGGACAAGGACGGGGTGTGGTGGCGGCCTGCTCCTATGAGGCTCGAAAACTTGGAATTCACTCCGCACTTGCCATCAGCAGGGCCTTTCGTTTGTGTCCAGATGGGGTTTATTTACGTCCCAATATGGAGAGATATGTGCAAGTCAGCAAGAAGATCCGTGCCATCTTTCGAGCCTATACCGACCTGGTGGAACCCTTGAGTATTGACGAGGCCTTCCTGGACATGTCTCATGCCGTCCATGACAGTGATTCCGCCGTTAGAGAGGCCCAGTCCCTGAAGGATCAAATCTTGAAAGAGCAGAATTTGGCAGCATCAGTCGGGATCGCTCCAAACAAATTCGTTGCCAAGATCGCCTCGGACATCGACAAGCCAGACGGGCTGGTTCTGGTCAGGCCGTCGGATGTCCAACGCTTCCTCGATCCTCTTTCCATCTCTCGCCTCTGGGGTGTGGGACCCAAGACGGAATCCAAACTGGTCAAGCTGGGGATCAAGACCATTCTCCAATTGCGCCACTACCATAGACCTACCCTGGTCGAGCGATTCGGAAAACTTGGAGAGCATCTTTGGCAGCTGTCCAACGGCATGGATGAACGGGCCGTGGTGATCAAACGGGAGGCCAAGTCCATCGGTCACGAAAAGACGTTCCCGGAAGATGTGGGCGAGATCGAAACCGTGGAGAAAATTCTACGAGACCTTTGCGGCAAGGTGTCCAAACGCCTGTGTGCCCGTGGACTCTTCGGGAAGAAGGTCACGCTCAAGCTCCGCTATTCCGATTTCACGACTCTTACCCGGCAAACGACATTCATTCAGCCGGTGGAGAGTGCCGATGACATTTACCCTGTCGTTCACAAGCTGCTGGTAAAGATTGGTGATTCGGGACAGAAGATTCGCCTGGTCGGAGTTTCCGTCTCTTCATTTGTATCGGAACGCGACCTGGGCGTCCAACAGATGAGGTTGTTTTGAGCGGCCTTGCTCCGCTCGGCCGCGTTTCACGTTTCAGGTTTCACGTTTAACGAAATCGAGTGTACGGGTGCACTGGGGCTCCGCCCAAATTCCGGACTCACGTGAAACGCGCTGGTCTTTGACCAGCGCTCCGGTCACCCGGTCAGCTCTTCTTCCAGCCAGCTGGGATCCTGGATGAGGGGGATGATGGAGTGCAGGAACTGGGCGGCAATGGTCCCGTCCACCACCCGGTGATCCGAGGTGAGACTCAAGTTCATCATGTCACGAATGACCACCTGATCATCGCGAACCACGGGTCTCTTGGAGATCCGATGAACCGCGAGAACTGCCACCTCCGGATAGTTGATGATGGGGGTGGCGGCAATTCCGCCCAGAGTCCCAAGGCTTGTGATCGTGAATGTCCCGTCCTTCAAATTTTCGAGCTTCGCTTTTCCCTGCAACGCGGCCTGGGTAAGCTGGGTGATCTCACTGGCCAGTTCCAAGACACCTTTTTTGTCGACGTTTCTGACCACGTTCACCATGAGCCCTTCGGGGGTGTGAGTCGCGATACCGATGTTGTAAAACTTTTTCAGATGAATCAGGCCTTTCTCTTCGTCAAGGGAAGCATTCATCAAGGGGTGTTTTACCAGGCCTTTCACCACCGTTTTCATGAACAGGGGGAGATAGGTGAGACGAACATCCAGTTCCTTGTGGGAGGTCAGGAACTGTTCACGCAGGTGCACCAAATCAGTCACGTCCACCTCTTCAACATAAGTGAAGTGAGCAGCGGTTTTAAGAGACCGAATGAGATGGTCACCGACTTTTCTGCGAACACCGGTATACGGCGTGGTTTCGATGTCTCCGCTTGAAGGTCCCTCCGCCATTCCGGAGGGTGCATCTGCGAGATTTTGATAGTCTTCCAGATCTTCTTCGGTAATTCTTCCGCCGGTACCACTACCATCGATCTGGTTGAGATCGATTTCTAGTTCCTTGGCAAGTCTGCGGACAGCGGGTGTCGCAAGCGCGGAGCCTTGTTCTGATCTCGGTTTTCTATCCGGCAGAGTGGCTTTGGTTCTGGAATGTGTCGACTCAAGATGTGTTTTGTCCTGTCCTGGATCCTCTTCGATGATCACTAACGTGGCCCCGACTTCGACGACCTCGCCATTTTCTCCGATCCGTTGGGTGATGGTTCCCTTGAGGGGAGAGGGGATCTCCACCGTTGCCTTATCCGTCAAGACTTCCACGATGGGTTGATCCTCCGCGACATGGTCCCCATCCTGGACCAACCACTCCACAATTTCTGCTTCGACAATGCCTTCACCGATGTCAGGTAACTTGAACTCGTATGCCATAGTAGTGTTTAGGGATCAAAAATCCATCACGTCTCGAAGTGCTTTCCGAACTCGTGTTTTGTTGGGCAGGTACTCCTGCTCGAATGTGTAAGGGAAGGGCGTGTCGAAGCCCGTGACCCTGAGGATCGGGGCTTGTAGATAAAGCAGGGCTCTCTCGCCCAGAGCAGCTGAAATTTCTGCTCCAAATCCGCAGGTCTTGGGGGCTTCATGAACGATGACGACACGGCCTGTTTTCTTGACGGATTCCAGAATGGCATCGAGGTCGTAGGGAAGCAGAGTGCGAAGGTCAATGATCTCTGTTGAAATCTGGTCCTCTTCATCCGCCTCTTTTGCCGCTTCAAGCGCCTCATGAACCGATGCCCCATAGGTCACGATGGTGATGTCCGTGCCTTCACGAACCCTCGATGCCTTGCCCAGTTCTACCGTGTATTCACCTTCCGGAACCTCTCCTCGAGCTGCTCGGTACAACTGTTTGGGCTCCAGGAAAATGACTGGGTTATTGTCTCGAATTGAAGCGATCAGCAATCCCTTGGCATCGTATGGATTGGAGGGCATCACCACTTTGAGCCCTGCGGTATGAATGAAGTAGGCCTCGGGGCTTTGCGAATGGTAGTGCCCGCCCTTGATGCCACCGCCACAGGGAGCGCGTATCACCATGGGGCAGGTGTATTGTCCCCCCGAACGATAACGCATCTTGGCGGCCTCGTTGACGATCTGGTCGAAGGCGGGATAGATGAAATCCACGAATTGAATCTCCGGGACAGGTCGCATCCCGTGCAGGGCCATTCCGATGGCGCTTCCGATGATGCCATTTTCAGCTAAGGGAGTATCGAAGACACGGGATGGGCCGAACTCCTTGAAAAGTCCCTGAGTGGCTCGAAACACACCTCCGAACTGTCCTACATCTTCCCCCAAGATGACGACCATATCGTCGCTCTGCATCTCAACACGTAAAGCGCTGTTGACCGCCTGGATGATGTTCATGGTCGGCATAATGGGTTAAGTCTTCTGCTCGGCGACTTCTGGTTCCAGGACGCAGCGGAGTTCTTCAAGCTGCTCATCCAAGTGCCATGGCATCTCATCAAGTACATCCTCAAACATGGTGTCGATAGTGGGAGGACCGATCTTTTCGGCTTTACTCAATGCGGTGTCGATTTCGTTCTTGATTTCCTTCTCCAGGTCCGTGTCTATCTCCTCGGTCAGATGTCCGGCATTCAGAAGATAGGATCGAAAACGCGACAGTGGATCCTTGCCTTTCCAGCTCTCCACTTCTGCATCATCTCGATAAAGACGAGGATCATCAGAGGTGGTGTGCGGTCCCAGGCGATAGGTCACGGCTTCAATAAGCGTCGGGCCTTCTCCCTGGCGAGCTCGGTCGGCAGCTTCCCTGGTCACAGCATAGACTGCGAAGACATCGTTGCCGTCCACCCGCACCCCTTTGATGCCGTAGCCTTGTGCCTTGATGGCCAGCGATTCCGAAGCCGTCTGAGCCGTGCTGGGAACCGAGATTGCCCACTGGTTGTTTCGGCACAGGAAAATTGTTTGGGCCTTGTAGACTCCAGCAAAATTGAGGGCCACATGAAAGTCACCGGTGGAGGTCGCCCCATCACCGAAGAAAGTCAATGCCACGTCTCCGGTTCCTCGCAACCGGGCGGCCAATCCTAATCCGGTTGCGTGAGGAATTTGATTCCCAACCGGACTGGAAATCGAACCAAAGCGCAGTTCGGAGGAGGCATAGTGATTCGGCATTTGTCTTCCATGGAGCGTGTCTTGTGAATTACCGAACAACTGGCAGCACAATTCGAAAAGAGAAAACCCGCGAAGCAGGGCCGCTCCTAACTCACGGTAGCAGGGGATCACCCAATCCTTCGCCTCCAGGGCGAAAGCAGCTCCGATAATGGAGGCTTCTTCCCCCATGGACCCAACGTAAAAACCGATTCTTCCCTGCCTTTGAAGCTTGGTCATGCGCTCGTCGACTCGCCGGTTGAGCAAGATGACACGATAGAGGCGCATTAGTTCCTCAGGCTTGATGGGGGGCGCTTTCTGCCCATCGCGCAGCTTGCCGTTCGGCAAGAGAATGCTGAAAGGTTCCTCCTGCATAGCCTGGAATTATAGCTTTGAGGCCCATGACAGACAAGCTTCTCTCTTGATGAGGAGATGGTAACGCACAATCCGGGCCGAGTATTGTCCTGGGCGGAACAGTTGTCCCGGACTTGCCAGTAGATGAAGCGAAAAGGGAGAGTTTGTTGGAAAGGGAGGGATGGGCCCGGCGACCTTGGAGGCACCGAGCCCAGTAAAATAAGCCTACCGTTTTTTCTTCTTGGTGGCTTTTTTCTTGGCGGCCTTCTTCTTGGTTGCCTTCTTCTTGGCAGCCTTCTTCTTGGTCGCCTTTTTCTTGGTCGCCTTTTTCTTGGCGGCCTTCTTCTTGGTTGCCTTCTTTTTGGCAACCTTCTTCTTGGCAACCTTCTTCTTGGTCGCCTTTTTCTTGGCGGCCTTTTTCTTGGTCGCCTTCTTCTTGGTCACCTTCTTCTTGGTGACCTTTTTCTTGGCGGCCTTTTTCTTGGTCGCCTTCTTCTTTGCTTTCGCCATCCCGTGACTCCTTTCGTTAAGAAAAACTTTGGCGTTCCTGTCTACGGTATATAGCGGTACGGTATGACGATTTTCAGTGAGAGTTAGGCAAGTGTGATTTAAATTCTAGACGGTATAAAGATTTGCGAAAGTTCGGTTGAAGTTTCGCTAACGCTTGGGCATGACCGAGGCTTCAATATCAAGAATCTCTCGAGGGGCGTCACCCGAGAGTAACTCGTAGCCGGTTTCAGTGACTCGAACATCATCTTCAATGCGAATTCCTATGTTCATGAATTTCGCAACGGCAGGACGAATCAGTTCCAGATCATTGCTATCGACTCCCTGGCTGGCGAGTCGATCCATTGAATCACTGCGTACATAGATACCGGGTTCAACTGTGAGAACCATGTTGGGTTTTAACAGTTCTTCATGGCGGACGTCGTGGACGTCGAGGCCCAGGAAATGACCGACACCGTGAGGAAAGAAAACCCGATACTGGTCGCTGGTGGTGCTTGTAATTAGACCGAGTCGATGAAGACCTTTCTTGAGGACTTCGACTGCCGCCCGGTTGATGGCTCTGAAAGAGGCGCCTGGCCTGACCGCCTCCATACCGGCCTTTTGGGCATCCAGGACCAGTTGATACAGGGTTCCCTGGGAAGAAGTGAACCTTCCGCCCACCGGGACGGTTCTGGTAATGTCAGCGGCGTAGTAATTGAATTCTGCTCCGACATCCATCAGCAGTAACTCTTCTCTTTGAGTCTGTCTTTCGCTTTTCTGATAGTGCAAGGTTGTGGCATTGGGACCGGATGCCACTATGGAAGGAAAGGCCCAGTCAAACGAGTTATTTCTTTTGAAGACGTATTCTATGATGGCTTCTACCTGGTACTCCCAAATCTCCGGGTGAATAATCTTGATGGCTTCGTTAAGGGCCTCGACAGTGATGTCGATGGCTTTCTGGAGTTGCCTGATCTCGTAGGGGGACTTGATCATTCTGAGTTGATGGAAGAAAGGGGCGGCATCTTTCATCCGGACTCCAGTGAACCGTTCCCTGAGGCGATTTGCAAATTGGAATTCTTTCGTTATTTTCCCCTTTAAACCCGGTTTGGATTCCAGGAGAAAAAAGATGTCGGCTTCACCCTTTTGAAGATCAATAAAAAAATTCCGGTATTCAGATGAGTCGCTGGAATGATAGGAGCGTCCGTACAGGATAGAGTCGATAAAACGATCGAAGTCCGAGGCATTCCAAACCGTCTCGATGCCGCTGATCTCTCTGGCCTCTTCAGTGGTGAGCAGTTCCCCAGTCCACAACTCCCTGGCTGGATTGCGGGCGGATAAAAACAAGATTTCCCGTCGGCTGAAATTCTGAGGCATCAATACCAGTGTGGTGTTCGGTTGGCGAATGCCCGTTAGATAATAGAGATTGTTCTCCTGTCGGAACTCGTAATCCACATCCCCAGAGTAATGGGCAGGATCGGCGCTGAAAAGAATGAGCATGCCTCGGTCATGCATCTTTTCCATCATTGCCTGACGTCTCTGAATGACGTCGGCCGTTAGCTGGAGATCGGCAGCAAGAGCTTGTGGCGAGAGCAAGAGAGATAAAAACAAGAACAATGTTTTGTACATAGTCCCGGCCAGGTCTCGGGGGGTGAACTCCCGAATAGGGAAGACTCTAGCAAAAGGTGGGAGGTTTTTCTAATTAGAAAAACCGGGGAGCGTCAAGATTCGTCGACGAGATCCTTATAAGCTTGTACCGCCAACTCGTCGCAGCGTTCATTTTCAGGATGTCCGGTGTGCCCTCGCACTAATTCGAAACTGAGCTGGTGTGTCTGGGAGAGTGCATCCAGCTCTTTCCAGAATTCGATATTCTTGACGGGCTTGAGACCCTTTTGGGTTTTCCTTTTCCATCCCCGCCGCTTCCAGTTTTCCATCCACTCCGTGGTGCCCTGTTTGACGTAGGAGCTGTCGGTCACCACATGGACACGGGTGGGTTTGGTCAAATACCTGAGTCCCTCAATGAGTGCTTGAAGCTCCATCTGATTGTTGGTCGTCTCCGGCGTCGCGCCGCTTAGCTCCACTGTCTCGCTGGTGGAGAGGTGACGTAAAATAAAGGCCCAACCGCCAGGGCCAGGGTT
Source organism: Acidobacteriota bacterium (assembly GCA_036445815.1). Taxonomy (GTDB): domain Bacteria; phylum Acidobacteriota; class UBA6911; order RPQK01; family JADFOI01; genus JAPYTY01. Next base: position 12,179 of record JAZFRU010000277.1, read on the forward strand.
TCTGCTGCAGGCTCCATCTGTGTAGAGAATCACCTGTGCATCGAGGGGGGCATTCATACTTTGTTCTTCCACTACTCCCATGCCATCAATTCGTGAGCATGATACACACCGCATCGTGGAGAAGCTAGCCCATGTGAAATGGTGATCCCAGTCGGTATTAGGGCCAACCCGGTATGGCTTGCGACGGGGCGGTGCAAATTGAGATGATAGGGGCGTGGGGGCAACCCGAAGTATGCACAAATTCTCCACTGCATCGCCGGAATCTCTGGTTCTGACGGGCGTTAGTCTCGGTCAGCAGATTCTACCCGATGCCGTGCTTTAAAGAGGTAGGAGCGCGAGATGTCTGAAGTTAACAAGGAGACGATTTTAGAGGCCCTCAAGGGCGTCATCGATCCCGATCTGGGTCGCGATATTGTATCGCTGGGATTTGTGAAGGACGTCAAAGTTTGCGGCGGAGCCGTAGGCTTGACCATTGAATTGACGACTCCCGCCTGTCCGGCCAAGGATCAATTGAAAAAAGAGGCAGAACAGGCTCTTCTGTCACTGCCTGAAATCGACCAGGTGAACATTGAGATGACGGCACAGGTTCGTGCCTCGTCCCGAGAGGCCTCCGGTATCCTGGCTGACGTCAAGAACCTCGTCCCCGTGGCCAGCGGAAAAGGCGGTGTCGGCAAATCGACGGTCGCGGCCAACCTGGCCGTGGCTCTGCAGCAAAGTGGTGCCCGGGTCGGTTTGATGGACGCGGATGTCTACGGACCCACCATTCCAACGCTGATGGGAGTTTCAGGTGAGCCCCAGGCTGCGGCCAACCAACAGATCATCCCCATGACCCAGTACGGCATCAAGATCATGTCGATGGGTTTCTTCCTTCCTGAAGAGAAGGCCGTGATCTGGCGCGGCCCCATGCTGGACAAGATGGTTGGCCAGTTTCTGGGAGGGGTGGCCTGGGGAGAACTCGATTACCTCATTATCGACTTGCCGCCAGGAACGGGTGACATTCAATTGAGCCTGTGTCAGAAGGTTTCGCTGACCGGTGCCGTGGTGGTTTCAACGCCCCAGGATGTGGCCTTGAATGTTGCCCAGAAAGCCATCGCAATGTTCCGCCAACTGAACACTCCGGTTCTCGGCATTGTCGAAAACATGAGCTACTATCTTTGCAGTCACTGTGGCGGCCGGGATGAAATCTTCGGAAGCGGAGGCGCCCAGGAAGTGAGTCGACGAATGCAGCTGCCCTTCCTTGGTGAGATACCCCTTTCGACATCGATTCGTACCCATTCGGATCAGGGGAGGCCTGTGGTTTTGGCCGAGCCAGAGTCGGATCAGGCGAAAGCCTTCATACGGATAGCGGAAAACCTGGCGGCTCAGGTCAGCATTCAAAATATGTCGGGCGAAGTCCAGCAGGACATCAAGGTTTCCTTCTAAGTGCACCATGCCTGTTCCCGATGAGATAACTCGGTCCGGCGAGCACGATGTTCAAATCCTGTGGAGGGACGGACACGAGAGCATTTATCCGGCACGCGACCTCCGCCTCAGATGTCCGTGTGCCGGGTGCGTGGACGAGTGGACCGGGAAGAGAATCTTGAGAGGCGACGACATTCCTGAAGAGATCGCGCCGGAATCTCTCGAACTGGTTGGTCGATATGGGCTAAGAATCTTCTGGCAGGGTGGTCATTCCGACGGAATCTATACCTTTAAACTTTTACGGGATCTGTGTCCCTGTTCCAGGTGCCAATCCGGGTCGGAAGAGGGCTCATGAATCTTCTGGAGTCTTCAGCACGGAGAGATGGTGTCGGTACTGTGAGCGAACCGAGATGAAGTCCTTATGCTCCAGTTTGAGTTCGCTGGTGATCTGTCGAATCGCGCGATCTTCCTGAGAGGAGATGTCCTGGTCGGTTGAAGAAACCGCAAAGAGGCAGTGGAGCAGAGTGATTTTTTGCTCCCGTGTGGCAACCTTGTTGAATTCCCTCGTCACCAGATAGTTTTCCGTGCCCCCAAACAGTACATTTTGGGTCTTTGCGATCTGGACGACAATGATCGCCTGTTCTTCCGGAAGCTGTCCTAAATCCATCACCGTTCGTTCCATTTCCCGAATCTCTTCCGAACTGATGTCCATGTCGGCGTGAGCCACTCTCCCCAGGATGTAGGCAAAGGCAGCAATATAACCGGCCTGCTTGGGATCCATCTCGTCAAGGGCCTGGGTGATCTTACGAACCGTTTCGGTGTCCGATGTTGCGGGCGTCGAGTCGGTGGGCTGGGCGAGTCCCAGGAATTTAAGAAGTGACATGAGTGGGATAGGATAGCATTGTTCAGAACTGAGACACAGGGGAGGGAGCGCTGGTCGAAGACCAGTGGCCGAGGCGCCTCCCACACTCTGGCCCCACGTGAAACGTTAAACGTGAAACTTGAAACGTGAAACCGGTTGGTCGAAGACCAACCGGTCAGCCTGTCAACCGATACCCCTCTGGCGTTTCCTCGACTCGGCCTTCTTCCACCAGCTTGATCAAACCTGAAAGCAGGGATCGCTTGGCGTATTTTGCCATGCGGCTGTCAATCTTCAGGTACACCCTGGGCAGGATCGCATCGAGTGTTTGGGGGGTGTGAACGAGGGCTTCCAGAAGCCGTTGCTCACGCTTCTGGCGGTGACGCAAGGTTCTTTGTACGATCAACCTGCCGTCCTTAGCGGGGGGGCCATGTCCGGGATACAGTCGTCCGTGGGTGACGGATTCCAGAAAATGCAACGATTCAATGTAGGTGGCAAGATGCCCATCTCCAGGATCAATAAGAATTGAGGAAAGCGTCGAGATGAGATCTCCCACGATGACTGCCTGGTAGCAGGTTTCCTGGAAGATCAGGTGTCCCGGGGCGTGTCCCGGCAGATGATAGACCTTCAACTTCCAGCCTGGTTCACCTTCCGGTGAAGGGCCCAAATCCAATTCCTGTTCATGCTCCAGGAAGTCCGAGAACTCGATCTTGGGCAGAGACTTGGCTGCCAGTCGGTGGGCATAGATGGGTGCCGGGTAACGGCGCAGAGTTTCCTCCACGGCTCCGATATGGTCGGGGTGATCGTGGGTCAAGAGAACTCCTTGAAGTACTCTCCCCTGGACCGTTGCTTCGTCCAGCAGACTCCACAGTTTCTCCTGCTCGGAGGGATCAGGAGTGGACGGGTCCACAAGGTAGAACTTCCGGTCGCCGACCAGGTAGGCATTGGTGTGGGTAGCCGGGAGCTTGGTGGGGGTCTCAAGGGGTACCTGTAAAATTCCGTGCTCGAGTTTCATTGAACCTTCAGTGACCGCATTCGGTTGATGGCAAAGGCGACTTCGAAAATTCTGGGTCTGGCAAGATTGCCGGTCTTGTAGGGACTCAATATATCAAGGCCACCCTGGTTCAGGTCGGTCATGAGTTTTTCAAGATTGTCTTTCAGGGGGAGATCCTGGGGACAGCGTTCTGCATAGTAGAACATAGCTGCGCCAATGGCTCGGGTTTGAGCAATGTCCACCAATTGTTCCAGCGCGGTGAGATCCACTTCAGTGGTTCCAAAGAGAATGGCCTTCAATCCCTGTGTGTCGATTTTTCTCGGGCGTCTTCCGCGGCGAGCGTCGAAGCTCTCGGCCAACGGGCAGCGCTGGGGTAAGGTCCCAAAGGTAGGGCCTCCCTCCGGCTTCCTTGTGGTGGGGAAAGTCTCGATGACCTGTCGGGCCCGATCGGTCACCACGACGGGGCGGTACTGGTCCATCATGATGACGTGATCGGCCGATTCCAGATAATCGCCCGAGCCGCCCATGACGAGAATCGTCGAGACGTGGTGATCATCAAGGAGCTGTCGCACCTTGTCGACGAAGGGAGTGATCGGCTCTTTTTCCTTGCTGACCAGAGCCTGCATTCGAGCGTCCCGAATGATGAAGTTGGTCGCCGAGGTGTCTTCGTCAATCAGGAGAAGCTTGGACCCCACTTCCAGAGCTTCCATGATGTAGGCGGCCTGGGATGTGGATCCCGAGGCCTTCTCGGTTGAAAAGGAGAGGGTGTCCTTCCCATAGGGCAGGTTGGTGATGAAGGGGGAGATGTCAACTTTTTCAACATGGCGTCCATCCTCGGCTCGAATCTTGACCCCTGAGTGGATGGTGACGGTCCACTCTCGACCGTCTCCCGGTATGTGGTTGTAAACCCCTCGCTCCAGAGCCTGCAGTAGAGTGGACTTGCCGTGAAACCCTCCGCCCACGATCAGGGTGACTCCTTCGGGAATTCCCATTCCTCGAACGGACCCACGATTGGGTTGAGATAATTCGATTTCTAACTCGGGAGGGGATGAAAAGGGGATCACCGGACCGGCGTCGCCCTCCCGGAGGGGGCTGTCATCGATGCCGCTTCGCCGGGGTAAAGTCGAACCGTTCCCGACAAAGGCCACCAGCCCCTGTTGTTGTAATTGTTCTCGCAAGGCTTCCTGATCCTCAACTGCATCAATATGATGTTGCACCGAATCAGCCGAAAGGTTTTCGTAGAGCAGCGCCTGATCGGCGATGGCGATCAGTTCGTCACAGAACATCTCTTCGGCCTGACGTCCCAATATGCGTCTTCCGTCTGCGGGAAGCCCCATCAGGAAGCGGGCCTCTACCATCTCCGCCGTGATCTCGATGCAGTTTCTTTCCAGGACTTCCTGTTGCCCGCTCTCGATGAAAAAAAGACCACTCTTTCCGGTTCCTCGATGTCCCCTGGTGATTTTCTGAATGGCCTGGTCCCATTGCCGGGCCAGGAAGTCGATCAGGGCGATTTTTCTGATCGGGTTGGAGAAGAGTTGAGAGGGGAACCCGGCCCTGGCCGAGGGGATCTGTATGCTGACCCGGGAAGGCGAGGAAAAGGGGTCACCCTGGACATGGTCAATGGAAAGCACGAAATGGGGGAAGTCGTAGGAACCTTTGAGGTCTTTGTATGCCTTGTAACCCTTCCCATCGATGCGATGAAGCAGCTGGCAGAGTTGATCGAGCGAGTGCATGGTGGACAGGAATGAATGTCGGCGAAAGGAGATTAGCCGACAGACTCATCAAAGAAGACTTTCAGCATGTCCAGCGTCGTGATGATCCCGACCAGTTGTGAGCCGCGAGTGATCAGGAGACGGTGAATTCTTCCCGCCACCATGGACTTGGCGATTTCGGAGATGGGTGTCTCTTCCGGTACCGTGTAAACGGTGGGGGTCATGATTTCTCGAACCGGCAGGCTTTCATGCTCAACAGGGAGACCTCCCATCTCTTCGAGATCCATTTTCTCTTCCCATCCCTGTCCGAAGAAATCGATCTTGGGGGTATTCCCCTGGACGGCGTTTTGAGCGATGTCAGTACAGGAAACGACCCCGACCACTTCGCCTTCGCTGTCAATGACAGGTGCTCCCAGGATTTCCCTTTCGGTCAATATCGAGGCCAGTTCCTGCACGGTTATGTCATCCCTTACCGAGATGACGTCGGTGTTCATGATGTCTTTGGCCTTTAGATTCTTCATTTCAATTCTCCTGCAATGTCGCCATCATCCGCGCTGATCGCGGATGGCATGTTTCGATGCCTGCGGCAACCGGTCGTGATAACCCGTGCCCAGTCCAGGCATCTCAATCTCGGCCTCAGTCTACCCGAAAACAGGTACCGCAGGCGAGGTGTCAGGACTACCGGAACAGATCATTTTCGGAAGGGCGGATGATTGTTCGCCCATAGCCATCCCCCTTCGGGTAGACAAAGCCTTGAATCAGGGCCACCGGGATGGCTTCCGTTTTTCCCATCACGAGTTCTGCGGCGGAGGCAAGTTCATCAGCAACCGCAATTTGGGTAGCCTTGATTTTATTTTCAAAAGAATCCTTCTGGTTGCGATAGTCCACGAAGGGCCTCATTCCTGAGACTCCCAGTGCCACGTTGGCCAGGCCCTCTCTCCAGGGGCGACCGAAGGTGTCCGAAACGATGACAGCCAGCTTGACTCCCAGGTTTGTCTCCAGGCGCTCTCTGATCCCAGCGGCAGAGTGATCGGGATCTTCAGGCAAGAGGGTGACCGAGCCCTCCGGGACGTTGGATGTATCCACGCCGGCATTGGCGCAGATGTAGCCCTGACGAGTTTCGGTGATCATCAGTCCCCGTTCCATTCGCACCAGGCGGTGCGACTCTCTCAAGACGACCTCGATAACTCTGGGGTCCTTGTCGTGTCTGTCGGCCCAACTCAGTGCCAGTGGGGATGGATCGACTTCCTTCAGGGTTACCACCTGGCCTTCAGCCTTCGAGACAATCTTGTGAGCGATCACCAGAATGTCATGGTTCTGGACCCTCAGATCATTCCGAACGATGGCCTGAGCGATCAGATCAGGGAGGTCATCTCCCGCGACTACTTCCGGGAGGCCTGATAGGCCGGTGATCTTCAGCTGCGTCAGTGGCATGTGCAGGTCATTTTATTTCAAAGAGTCGTTTCAGGGAATCGAACTTTTCAAGAGCGGCCCCGGTGTGTGTGTCGTGGTCGAGTTCTCTGAAAGAGAGAATATCGCCGAGTTCGTCCAGGTCGAATGACACACGTGGATTGGGAAGTATCTGCAGCTCAACGTCATGGCGATGGGCTTCTTGCTGATGACGGGTCAGACTGTCCCGGCCGAAACGGGAAGGGAAGGCGTCGGGAGGGTTTCTCAACAGGGCGTTGGTGCCGGTGCCGTCTCGCGAAGGCACCAGGATAGCCGAGGGAGGCTTCAGTTCACAGCTCATGAGCCGGTCAATGTCTTCTCCTTCGAGCAAAGGGATGTCTCCCGGAATGCGCAGAACGGTCATGACGCCCGACTGTCTCAACCGTTGACAGGCATAGTCGACCGAATGACTTTCTGAAATTTGATGGCTCTCGGGAATCACATGCCAGTGATTTTTCCTTGCATAGTCCAGGATCTCGGGGCAGGAACTCACCACCACTACCTGATCAAGGCTCCGTGCCTGGTGCAACGCTTGCGTCACATCCTCGAGCATGGCCCAGACCAGTAGCTGCCGTTCATCCGGAGATAAATCACCGGCCAGTCTCTGCTTGGCTTGAGCAGGATCCTTCAAAGGCAGCAGGACCACTTTTTTCATAGTGATTCCAACAGGTGATCGGCCAGCGAGATCTTGTCCTGGAGACTATCCATCAATGTGTCGGCGGTCAGGACTCTGATCTTCAAGGACTCGATCTCGTCCAGCCATTGGGTGTCTCTTTCATCCAACACGAAACAATCCAAAAAATCCTGATACATCCGAGCGATTGAAACGGGGTTTACCGGATACCCCTGCTCCTGCAGCATTTTCGCCGCCGGGCCCTTGAGGGCTCCTCCCTCCACAATCGGGGTCACGGCAATCACCGGGGCCTGGGTACGACTCAACAGTTCTCTCAGACCCGGGACTGCCAGAATGGGGTTGATGCTGATAAAGGGGTTGCTGGGACACAAGAAAACTGCCCTGGCAGCCATGATGGCTTCCGTCACGTCGGGAGTCAGTTGCGCCTTTTCCATATTCAGGGACTTGAAACCTCGAACAATGGGACGGCATGCCTCCCGGACCAGATACTCCTGCAGGTGAAGCTCTCCCTGATCGGTGAGGACATGGGTGGGGACGTAGGAGTCGGTCATGGGGAGAAGATTGTGCTCAACCCCCAGTGATCTGCAGATATGGGCTGTGACCCGGGTGAGTGAATCTCCCTGGTTTAACTGTGAAGTCCGCCACAGATGGGTGGCCAGATCCCGATCTCCAAGCTTGAACCAGCTGGAAGCCCCGAGCGCTGTCATGGCCTCCAGGCAGGTAAAGGAGTCTTCCCGAATTCCCCAGCCGGTCAACGGGTTGACCAATCCTGAGAGGGTGTAGGTGAGGGTATCCAGGTCGGGACAGATGCGAAGTCCAAACAACTCAATGTCGTCGCCGGTATTGCCGATGATGCTCAGTTGATCCGGAGGCAACAGCTTGGAGAACCCCAAGACCAGCTTGGAACCACCCACTCCGCCTGCCAAAGCGACGATCATGATCGTCCTCTCCTTCCTTTCTCGATGCTGGTTAGGATTCTTGTTCCGGAGTCTCCAGTCCCACGATACGAACTCTTGAGTGTTTCGCCTTGTAGCGTCGATTCAATCCAATCTCGAGCAGGGTGATCGCCTCCAGCGAGCGGCTGTAACGCAATGGGCCGGCATCGACCCAGCGCAGCGAAGGGATTCGACTGACCAGATCCAGAACCCGGGATTTGGCCTCTGAGGCATCCGAGCACACGAATTCATCACAGTCCAGGGGCGAGTCGATGTCGCACAATAAATGGGCCGGCAGGGTCTTGAAAGCAGCCACCACGGCAGGGCCGGAAGGAAGAAGGCTTTGTACAAGCTCCGCTCCCGATTGGTTGCCCAGGTCGACCAGGCGTGGCCCTCGGTCAAAGACGATGGGGACGGTCACGTCAACCAGGATCTGGTCAGGAGACAGTTCCTCTCGATACTCGCTGATCACCTGCTGGACGTGGATGTAGGGCACCGTCAAGAAAAGGATCTCACAGGCCGTGATGAGTTGCTGATTGTCCATTCCCTGGACCCTGTCATGCCCAATTTTTTGGTTGACTCGAATCGCGTGCTGACGAGCGCGATCCCCTGACCGCGATCCGATGGCCAGCCGGATCCCGGCAGCGGCCAGGCGCAGAGCGATTCCTGTGCCTTCTTCCCCGGTCCCACTGATGAGACCCACCTGTTCAGATGTACTCATTAGAAGTGCATTATAAAGGGATGGATCGCGCTTGTCCGATCGTTTTTTTTCGGCTTTTGACGACTGAAAAAGGAGTTGTTTCAGTGAGGTGAAGGGAGTAGCATGGTCGAAAAAGGGAGAATAGAATGTCGAGATGGCTTAGCGCTGCAGTATCGGTTGGCTTAGGACTGTGCTTTACGTTTTCGGAGATTGAAGCCCAGCGCTCCGGGGCCGTTCCTGACAATACCACCCAGATCAGCGCCATCATTCACTTTTTCAAGGGGGCGAATCTCCAGCGGGACGGCAATCTGACAGGTGCCCTCGATGAATATCAGCAGGCGACTGATCTGAATGACCAGTTTGCCGAAGCCTTCAACAACATGGGGACGATTTTTTTCGAGAGAGGCGACTATGGCCGGGCCACCAAGGCCTATGAGAACGCTCTTGAGTTACAAGAGGGTTTTGCCGCAGCCCACAACAACCTGGGGACTGTCTATGCCCGTCAGGCTCATCGAATGAATGTCAGCCAGTTTTACCGAAGAGCTATTTCGCACCTTCAGAAAGCCATCGAACTCGATCCGGAACTTCCCGAGGCCTACAACACACTGGGAATCGTCTACCACCGGCAGGGACAATATCATCGATCCACCGAGTTTTTCATGAAAGCCAAACAGGTGAGACCCTCCTACGTGGATGCCTACAACAACCTTGGATACACCCTGAGCCGTCTGGGGCGCTTCGCCCAGGCCTTGACTGAACTCGAGGAGGCCTTGAAGCTGGATACCCGCTTTGCGCCGGCCCGACACAATCTGGGCATGGTCAAGCTTCGCCAGGGCAATGATGAGGCCGCTTTTCGCGAGTTGGAAAGGGCCATCTCGGACAACCCCGATTTTATTGCCTCTTACGTGGAATTGGCGGTCCTGCATCTGCGGGATGCCGATACTGAAAAGGCTGCAGAGGTGGCCCAGCAGGCCGTTCAGGCCGATCCGGAGTCTTCCCAGGCCCAGAACATACTGGGGATTACCCAGCTCAAGCTCGGGGATCGTGATGGTGCGGTGGAGGCTTTGGAACGGTCCGTTGAACTGGACGGCTACTCTTCGGAATCGAGGACTAATCTTGGGGCCTTGTTGGCGCTGCAGGGACAGTCGGAGCGGGCGCTTGAAGAGCTGAACCGGGCGACCGAGTTGAACTCGCAGTTGGCGGCTCCTTATAAATATCGGGGCAACATTTTCTTTCGTACCGGGGATGCCGAGCGGGCCATAGAAAACTACGGTCGTTATCTTGAGCTCGAGCCCGAGGCCCCGGACTTGACACAGGTCCAATCCCTGATCGATCTGCTTCGCTCAGCGGGCAAACAGCCCGAGTCGGAAGGAGCCTCCGAGGCGCCGACGGAATAGCCTTCACCACAGAGACACAGAAATAAATTTTCACCACAGAGACACAAAGACACAGAGAAGCCGCCTTTATCTGAGCGAAGCGAAGAAAATTCTTTCCTTGTCTTTTCCTTCCAATTTCAGCCAACACAGTTAGGGGCGCAGGACCCAGGCCGTCTCAAAACCTAGTCGGTTTGGATGGGTTGGGTAGGGTGTGACCGGAGTGTGGGAGGCGCCTCAGTGCGCCGATTCCGGAAAGCCGCTCATAAGAGCGGCCGCTACATTTGGGTTGCCCTCTGATCGAAGGACGCCCATCTGTAGTTGATCTCCCAAAAAACGAAAATTCGAGACGCGAGGCCGACTAGAACCGGTATTCCGGAGGCGGGTCGGTGAGCAAGTACAGCCTGATCAGTTCCTGACTGGCTTCTTTCGGGGGTATTTCCAATAAGTCGAGCCAGGCTTTCCGGCCCAGATGTTCCTCGACTTGCTGAATCATCCGACAGCCCACGTAATAGCCCCACTTGCTTTGCAGATACAGATCGCTTCCACGGCTTCCGGAGTCGCTGCCGGCCCTGCCTAAAGCCTGTTCGACTCGATCAAACGCCTCCTCCAGCTGCTGAGGGTCTTGAAGGAGTTGCTCCAATTCCGGAAACAGGTGCGACTCCACCGACAACCAGGTTGCAATTCCCTCGGTCAACAATCCCGTCAACAGCCTTGCTCGCTCCGACAGGTTGGAGCCAAGAAGGCCTGTCTTGATCAGAGCCAGATGATGAATCTCATGGGCCAGTACAAATGGCAATCTTTCCGCGTTCTCGGACTGAAGTAAACGAGCCGAAAGAATCAGGTGGGGATCCAGGGTCTTGGCTGCATAGGGGACCCCCTGGAAGATCCAGAGCTGGAAATCGTGATCGAAGGGGTTGGGTAGATAGTTGTTGACGACCTGGAGAGCTTGAGTCAGATCTTCTTTCATCCGCTCTCGAAGAACCGATTCCGACAGGGAAGGGAGAGTCAAATCGGGAGCATGGGGTTCAGAACCGTGACTCTTCCAGCCAGGCAGGCGGGGAGCGGCTTCGGTCGGAAGTGCCTGCAACTGAAGCTCGCTTTCCACAACCACCTTCCATCCCAGCTGGGCCTGAGGGGTCTGGAGGTCCTGGGCCCTGATGGAGGTGGGTAGAGTGGCCCAGACAAGGAGAAGGACGGGCAGGCTCGCTGAAACCAGTCCTTGAAACTGCCCGGTCGTGTTCTTTGAATCCATAACGAGTGAGGACATCTTATCTTGAACGGGAACCTGTCTGCCTGATCTGATGACGGAATCAGACGTGTGTTTCAAAGAAATCATTCCACAAGATGTGTCCCAGAGGTGCTTGACGGGGAATCGCCTCTTTTATAGCATTGCCGAGCTTTCCTTTGAGAAGACTCAAGCAACCGGTAACGAATGAGTGGAAGCGGTTTTCCCCCGAGGGTAAAAGAGGTATTTAATGAAGCATTTTTTGTGCAGCCATATTCTTGTCTTTTTGTTGTGGAGCCCCTTTCTTTGGGCACAATCCCCGGTCGGAGCGGTTGCGGGTGAAGTTCGCGATTCCTCCGGGGCGGTCGTTCCTGATGTAGTGCTGGAAGTACGCCATCAGGGAAACGGCCGAGTCTATTCAGCATTCACCAACCGGGATGGGAGATACGAGTTCTTGAGGCTGCCTCCCGGGGACTATGAGCTTTCAGCGTCCTTCCAGGGTTTCAACACGGTCCGTCATGAGGAGGTGTCCCTCAATGCCGGTCAAGCCATCACCCTTGATCTGACCTTGCAGGTCCAGGATGCTCAACAGTCAATAACGGTTGTTGGCGAAGCGGCACCTCTGGATGTCTCCAGTCCTCACTTGAGCTACATCGTGAATGAGATCTCCTTCTCTTCCCTCCCCATCAATGGTCGCAGTCTGGACTCGCTGGCCCTACTGGCTCCAGGGATGATTCCTTTGCGAGCCAAGGAAACCCGTTCCCTCACCGGCCTGACTCAGGAGATCAGCGGCAACGGCGCACGAGGTACCGAGTACCAGCTGGATGGAACCGACATTCAGCACCCCATCCTGAAATCCACTCCGGGCGGGGTGTCGGGCTTGTTCCTGGGAATGGACTCGGTCCAGGAGTTCGAGATTCTCAACGACGCCTATCCGGCCTATCTGGGAGGAAGCGGCGGTGCCACCGTGAACGTGATCTCACGCCGAGGGACCCGCGACTTTCATGGCTCCGCCTTCTGGTTCTATCGAGATAGTGCTCTGGATGCCCGCAA